>NZ_JASPGY010000004.1:0-261772 GCF_030229765.1 Corynebacterium nasorum
CTGCAACCGGGAGGTTGTGGGAGAGTAAGTCACCGCCGACACCAAACAACAAACACAACAAAATACAACAAAGAAGAGGACGGTATACCACCGCCCTCTTCTTTCGTCGTTTTGCTAGTCTCAAACGCATGGACCAAAGGCAGATTTCTACTGTGGTGGAACAAGTAGAGCAGAGAATTCAATGCTTAAAGGATGTCGATAAGCTTCTGGCCTATTTAGACAGCTTGCATCCGGATGAACTGGGTGGTGTGGAGTTCCTCGTTGATCGCATGTTTGAAGACGAGCGTAACCAAATATGGGATCTGACGGAATCTCTCAAGGAATTCCTTGCGGATTTAAAGGAATGCCAGAAGTAAGGCAGACGCTCGCCGAAGTAACCATTAACTTTGTAAAGCCCACCGGACTAAACTTGGCTGGCCCCGACGATTCGGGCCAGTACGCCGACCAGGTGTGGCAGGCCGGCGAGCTGCTCCAGACGGCCATGTTTGAACCTCATCTTTTAGCCGGCTATGGAATTGAGCCAATTAAGGCTCAAGATATCTTCCCAGTGGCGCAACGCGCAGTTGACGAAGTTCTGCAACAGTTGCCGCTTATTGAGGATGTCAACGACGCCGTGCGTTGGAGTGCCGAGCGCTTGGCGCAGGAACTACCTCATGCAGCTCAACTTTCAAAGGTTGACGGGCTGTACTTGGCCCAGTGGCTGTTGGGCATTCTTGAGTCGCCGTATGCGGAACAAATAGATGTTGACCCCGTGCAGTACGAGGAATCTTTAGGCGTAGAGGGCGTGAAGGAACTTCGCGAGCGGGCGCATGGCGCGTATGCGAGGCGTCGGCTCGCGGTGCTTTCTGGCTCTGTCGAGGACGTATATCGTACTCATACGGACGGATACGAGCAGCTGATTCGCGGCCTTTCGGAGATAGGTCAGTTTGACCTCGCCTATAGGTACTCAGAGAAGGCCATGCTGGCGTTGCCCACGGAGGATACTTTCCATATCGTTACTTTTTGGGCCGCGCTTTGCGACGCCCACTTTCCCCACCGCAGCCCCGCCGTGCACCGGATAGCCTTCGATAGTTTTCCAATGCTATCGACTGCGCGTGGGCTTTTTGCGGCCGTAGGGGACACCGCGTCAGTACTCATCCAGACTCGCCTGCGGGATAAACCATGGGACCTAGCGATGTTCCAGTACGTGTGCCTAAATGATCCGGAGCGTGCTTGGGCAACAGCCTCGGACGCCGGAATTGAATGGAGCTTGGCAGAGCAGCTTCTTCCGGACTTGCCGGACGAGACCATTCCCATTCTGATGCGAAAAGTCGAGGAGCAGTTGGAAAACAAGTACGGTTGCGACCAAGCGTATGAGTTGCTCGGGAAAATCCAAAAGGTTGCTGAACCAACTTCCTTTGAAGAATTCTTGGGTCGGCTAAAGCGGAAGTTTGCTAACTGCCCCGAAATTCGCTCCCTGCTTGCCGGCGTCGACGAACTCTAAACCTTTCCTTTTACCCCCGCCGGTGTGTGGGGTGTGACTCTGGAGATCCCTGCAGGTTTAGGTCACCCTATTCGAACATAAACACCCCCATCAAGAGCATATGTTCGAAAGCCGGGATACTATAAGGACACTGGTTAGAAACCACGTACGAACCCCTACTTTTTTGTTGGAGTACACCCCGTGACTGCCACACTATCCCCACCTCAACCCGATACCGCCCTCGACTATCCCGACACCCTCCTCATTTCCGGCCATCCCGATACTGATCCTCTAGATGAAGGTGATGTGCCCGAAGCGTTCTACACCACCAACGCACCCGGCAACCACATCGGCCAAGCCGGCACCTACACCCGCAAAACCTCCTGGTTCCTCTACCGCGCAATCCTCCCCCAACTAGACGAAGATGTTGATTTAAGCCTGACCAGTCTCGCCAAAGACCTTGGTATCTCCTACTCGAAACTCCAAGGCTTCCTGCGCGTCCACTTCCGCATGCGCCAACTACCTCTAGTCACCGAAGTGCAAGGACTCCACTGGATCCTCGATCTGACCAAATTGCGCATCATCGACCGCGAACTACACCGACTGGAAAATAACCTAGATGACCTCGAAGCCATCGACGCCGCACTCGCAGACTTCCTCACGCCCACCGCACCGAATCAAACAGTCCCCACTGATGCTGAACTACGCCGCTTCATCCGCGGCTTCATCGACACCCACTTGCGCCCCGGAGACAAAGAAGAAAAGCCGCAACCCACACTCCGCATAAACTACAACCCCGATAACACCACTACACTATCTTTGACCTGCGATAGTGCTACCGCCACAATCATCGCCCGCCATATCGATGTGTACACCAACAAGGCACACACCACCGCAGCGCAGGGCCTTATCGATCTCATCCTCGAAGACACCCATACCAGCGTCGCTATAAACACCTTCACCACCAACGAAGACACCAATATCGTCTTTCATCCCGGCGCAGGTTGGATAAATCTCAACCATGCCCCACAGACAACACCTTCATCCGTCGGCTTAACGCCGACGAAGTAGACTCCTACATCCCTGACGCCGACATCCGCGCCTACACCCAAGGCAGAGACGCCACCTGCCGCTGGCCCGGCTGCACCATCCCCGCCACACAGTGCCAACTAGACCACCGCATCGAATACCACCAAGGCGGACCGACCAGCCCAGACAACCTAGTAAACCTCTGCCAACACCACCACAACATCAAAACCGACCGCCGCGTCCACTACATCCTCGACCCCATCACCGGCACCATCGCCTGGCTCCACCGAGACGGCACCTACCAACTAGACCACCCCACTGGGCCCCTAGCCACACACCAAACACACTGGAACCACACCTGGGCAAAATACCTCGCACTACAACAACAGCGATCAAAAAGAGAGAAAGTGAAAGGATAAAGACGCCCGCCTCGCGGTTTAATTGTGATTGCGCGGGTTGCATATTTAGCGCGTAACTCGGTTTCTCGTTGAGGGCTACCGAGGCGTTAATCTTGCCTCGTGTGCTCACAGGACGAGGCAAGATGACGACCAATTCCTTGCCTAGCGTGGAAGTTTCAGTTGGGTCTGTGAACGGACCTGTATCCGACGTAGCTTATGCAGCTCTAGAGAACCAGCAGGTCGAACTTAGTAGCCTTGACGTCGGAAAGGCGCTTGCGGGCTCGCTCGAGGCGCTGCCATTCCTCTTGGGGGATGGATTTGCGAGCGATGGTGACGGTCTCGGCGTCAGGAGTGCCCCAGGCGATGGGCATCGGGGTGATTTGCTGCCAGTGGTTATTGTCCGCGCGGCCAGAAACAGCTGCAACGGGAACCTTGGTGCCTACGGTCCGTTGGGTGCCGGGGATGGCGGTCACGGTGCGCAGACATGCAGCCCAGCGGGGAGGAAGGGAAGGATCCACATTGGTATTCACCAATGCGAGCAAGACCATATCGCGTTCATTTACTTCAGCGATGACGGCCGGCGCAAGGGGATAGGAATCATAGAGTTGCTGGGCGGTGCCAACTTTACGAGCGGCGGCAAAGCCGACGATGGCCACCATGATTCCGAATAGAATCATGCCCAGGCCGATAGTGATGCCCCAGGAAAATCCCCACCAGATGGCCGCGCCGCCGATGATGAGCAGGATGCCCAGTACGAGGCCGGAAAGGCGAAGGCGGTTGGAATCGCGCAAGAGCTCGTTATTGGCCTTGGCAAAGGACTCGTCTACGTCGAACTTGAAGATTTTCATTGTTCTAAGTCTAGTGCGTCGATAAGCCGGTAGGCATATCCTTGTTCGGCGAGGAAACGCTGGCGGTGCACGGCGTAGTCAGCATCGAGGCTATCGCGGGTGACCAGCGAATAAAAGAGCGCCTCTTCTTCCTTGGGGCGGAGTAGCCGGCCAAGGCGCTGAGCCTCTTCCTGGCGGGAACCGAAGGTGCCGGAGACCTGGATGGCTAGGGCGGCCTCGGGGAGATCGATGGAGAAATTGGCGACCTTGGACACCACCAGAACGGGAAGGCTGCCATCCCGGAATTGCTGGAAGAGGCGTTCGCGCTTAGCAGTGGAGGTGGAGCCATCGATTACGGGGGCGTCGAGATGCGCGCCGAGTTCTTTGAGCTGGTCGACGTAGCCGCCGATGATAAGCGCCTGCTGCGGGTGGCGGGCCAAGATTTTGTCGACCGCGCGGAGCTTGGCGGCAGCCTGGGCAGCGATGCGGTAGCGGTCGCGAGGTTGGGCGGTGGCATAGAGCATGCGCTCCTCGGCGTCCATGTCTACGCGGACTTCGATGCACTCGGCGGTGGCGATATAGCCGGCCATCTCGAGCTCTTTCCACGGGGCGTCGTAGCGCTTGGGCCCGATGAGGGAAAAGACGTCGCCCTCGCGGCCGTCCTCGCGCACGAGGGTGGCGGTGAGCCCTAGCCGACGCCGCGACTGAAGATCCGAAGTCATACGGAATACCGGCGCGGGCAGGAGGTGGACCTCGTCGTAGATGATGAGGCCCCAATCGCGGGAATCGAAGAGCTCGAGGGCGCGGTATTCGCCTTTGGTTTTACGCGTGACCACCTGGTAGGTGGCAATGGTGATGGGCTTGATTTCCTTCTTCTCGCCGGAGTATTCGCCGATTTCATTTTCCGTCAGCGTGGTGCGGCGCAGGAGTTCGTCCCGCCATTGGCGGCCGGCGACGGTATTGGTGACCAAGATGAGCGTGGTGGATTCTGCTTTGGCCATGGCTGCCGCACCGACGATGGTTTTGCCAGCACCGCACGGCAGCACCACGACGCCAGAGCCGCCGGACCAAAAGGCCTCGGTGGCGTACTGCTGATAATCGCGCAGCTGCCATCCATCATGATTGAGGGCGATGGGGTGGGACTCGCCATCGACATAACCTGCGAGATCTTCTGCCGGCCAGCTCGCCTTGAGGAGGGCTTGCTTGAGGCGGCCGCGCTCGGAGGGCGGGACGGCGATGGAATGCTCGTCGATGCGAGCGCCAAGGAGCTTTCCGGTTGCGCCACGGGAGAGTTCTTCCAGGATAGGTGGCTCTTCGGACTCGAGAATGAGGCCGTGGGCTGGGTGGGCGTGCAGGCGGACGCGGCCGTAGCGGGACATGGTTTCGGCGACGTCGATAAGCAGGGCTTGGGGGACCGGAAAGCGCGAGTAGTTTTCGAGGACGTCGACGACCTGCTCGGCGTCGTGTCCGGCCGCGCGGGCATTCCACAGCGCGAGCGGAGTAATGCGGTAGGTGTGCACGTGCTCGGGAGCGCGCTCCAGCTCCGCAAAGGGAGCGAGCGCGGCGCGGGCCTCTGCGGCCTGGGCGTGATCCACCTCGAGCAAGACGGTCTTATCCGACTGCACAATTAATGGTCCATTCATGGCTCCAGCGTAACGGAGGTGATCCGGTGCAAGGGAAATCGGATAGTGGAGCCGTCGGAAGAGCGGGCGTCGATTTGCCCACCCGCGACCGTCAGCGGGGTAACGGTGCGGTGCTTTTCGTTGCCGTTCTTATCCGCATAGCCAATGGTGATCGACCGGGCTGTGCGTGCGGCTGCGTGGACTATATCGAGGCTGGGAGTGGAAGGCGCGGAGTCATCGCGCAGATTGCGCATGGCCTTCGCAATGTCCGGGAAAGCGGTAGCCCGACGCGCGGTGGGGGTCGGTAGCGTTGCAGGTTCGGGTGCAACCGTGAGGCTCGCGCCGTTGTGGTCCTCGGCCGCGGGAGAAAGACCGTGATCGCGCAGCCGCTCCAGCAGGTCGTGTACCGGCAGTTGAGAAATAGCGACGGTGGGAGCAAGCAGACGCAAAGGCGCGGCCTTGAGCGCAATCTGGAGGAGGGCTGGGTCCTCGCTGCGCAGGTAGGACAGTGCCGGGCCGGAGCGCAGGGTGCCGTGGCGCTTGGCGACGTCCCCGATATGGAACTCCAGCGTCTGCGGCACCTCCCCGTGGGCTGCGAAAAAGGCGTGGATTTCCTCCCCAGTCATTCCGCGATCAAGGCCGCGGCGAAGGGAAGCGTCCGAGATGCGGTAGACACTGGCCAAGCCGGGGGATTCAAGGTCCGCGACGGATTCGAGCCGTTGGTGTGTTTCTGGATCGAGCGGTCCGGGAACCAATACGGTCATATCTGCCTGAATTAGAAAGTAGTCAACCGTATCTGGGGTCAGGCGGGCGGCGGCCTCGGGGCCCTCGATAAGCACGCTGGTGGGGCGCTCGAGGGCGATTGCGCCGATCCACTCGGCTTCCGCACGGAGCTCGGCGATAGTCTCGTCCGCGGTATGCGTGGCAAAGAGTGGGAAGTGGAAGCGGAGGGATTCTTCGAAGGTGGGTTTCGCCCCGCGCAGATAGACCTGCAGGACCTTTTGCCTGAAGCCCGGCAGGCGGTCATTGGTGTGCGCCAGTGTGCGGCCTTCGTTGGTCCACGTGGAGGTTGTCCATGACTCGAGCAGGAGCTGCCATTTTTCGGCGAGGCTGGCGTCGAGCCAGGTTTGGGCGAGCTCCGTTGAGACGAGGAAATTGCCCTCCATGTTTTTCGGCTCACCGCGGCTTAGTAGGCGGGCACTCATGCCGAGTTCGATGAGGCGGCGCAACTCCTCCTCGCCAATGTTAAGGGTCTTGCTTAATCCGGTGAGCTGGCGAACGCCGACGGTCTTGTCTTTGAGGAGTTCTATCGGCCGAGCGCCTAGGGAGTCAATGACACGCTGCATGCCGCGCACGACGGATAACCCGGCTGCAGTGCCAGCATCATCGGCCTTGGAATCGGGGGAGGGGGATTCGGTGATTCCCTCCACAGGGATAGGCGCGGTGGCTTTGCCGTTCAGCGCAAGGTGCACGGCGCGTGGCAGGCGGACGGTGGTTGAGTCAACGCGGTGGAGCAGCTGCTTGGCGATGAGCCGCGGGATCGGCCGCGTCGGATCCGCATCAACGGCTGCGTCCCGCGTGGTACCGAGGCCATTGGACCGGGACAGGGTCTCGAGGACCTTGCGCTCTTCAGCTGGCAGCTCGGCGATGTCTGCCGGGCTTACTCGGATTTGTTCGAGGAGGGACCAGCCCGTAGGCAAGGCAGGCATGACCTCAGGCGGAATGAGGACGTTGCCGTACGCTAGTCCGCGCTCCTTGAGCTGGCGGGTGGTCTCCGGATGCAGGTCTTCTACCTCCTCGAGCTCTCCACCACGGCGCGCGATGTCCTCGATTTCCGCGAGCAGCTCCGCGGAGCAGTCCATAAGGGCTCGTGTGATAGAGGTGCGCAGCAGGAGCCGAGTGGCGAGCGCGGCGATACTTGGGGGTAGTGGGTTGAGCACATCTGGCCGGTTGCGGAGGACTGTTGCCAGCTCTTCTTCGTCAAGGGAGGCAAGCCACGTGCGGAAATGCTGAAGATGGGAAGACTGAGTCATGATGACTTCCCAGTTTAGCTATCGATTGAGTTACGTTTTTGCGCAAGGTTTGAAATAATAGGGACTATGTCGAATGAGAAGAAGGGTCACGTTTCCCCGGCTTGGCCGAAGAACGAAAATCGCGAGCACGCAATCACGGAAATCTCTGCGCCTTTTGCTGGTGCATCCAGCCCCTACGGCGATGATCTGATTTTGCCGATGCCGGCAGAGAAGCTGAACTACGTTCACCCTTATACTCGCATCAACCGCTAGAGTGTTTCCCCGCCTCGGTGCGGGGAATTTCTCTCTCACGCAGAAAAGGCCCCTTGCATGAGCAAGGGGCCTTTCAGCGCTGTGTCTTAGCGGGTGATGTTCTCAATCATCTGCGCAATCGGGTCGATGACGTTGCGGTTGGCAGAGTAGAAGTTGTTGAAGTCGTGGCGGTTAGCCTTGTACAGCTCGGTGAACTGTGGAGGCAGAGCCAGGCCGTAGGAGTTAGCGGCGTTCTTGATGGTGTTGTACAGGGCATCAACGGCCAGCTCGTCGGACTTCTGGGCAGCAGCCTGCTTAACCGGAGCCGGTGCTTGGGCCGGAGCCTTAGGTGCGGCGGACGGAGCGGTGCGCTGGGTAGGAGCGGAGTTCAGGCCTAGGGAAGCGGAGCAAGCCGGCCATGCGCCCCAGCCCTGGGAAGCAAGTACGCGCTCAGCAACAACGATCTGCTGCTCGCGGGAAGCCTGGTCAGCGGTAGCTGCGAACTCGCCGCCGCCATTAGCCTGCCAGGTCTGCGGGTTGAACTGCAGTCCGCCGTAGAAGCCGTTGCCGGTGTTGATGTGCCAGTTGCCGCCGGCCTCGCACTGTGCCAGGCGGTCCCAGTCGGAATCCGGGGCAGCAGATGCGGTTGGTGCCATGATGGCAGCAGCGGCGCCGAAGGCGACGGTGCCGGCGGTGAACTTAGCGGCCATGCGGTTCTTAGCGGAGTGGCGTCCCATGTAGTTAGTCCTCTCTGTGTGCCCGCATTAAGTGCAAAGAATATGTACCAAAAAGAAAGGGCGGGCGAGGGCAACTTTCTTAACGGCTCTTAAATGTCTGGGGGACAGCGTAGCGGTTTATAACGAAAGTGTCACGTTATGGGCACTAAATGGGAAAGGAATGGGGCGAATGTGGCGCGTGCGAGGGCATTTGTGCAGGTGAGTGGCAACATGTGATCTGTGGCACATGGCGGAGGTGTGTCGCGTTAGCGTGCGCGACTTCTGTTGTTTTGACCAGGCAGCTAAAATAAAGATTTTCCCCTAGAGAAGAGGTGGGTACCTATGCCTATTGGCAAAGTGAAGTGGTATGACGCCGAGAAAGGTTTCGGTTTCGTCAGCAACCCGGGCGATGAAGACGTCTATGTCGGCCGCAACGTGTTGCCTAAGGGAGTAGAGGAACTGTTCCCAGGCCAGCGCATCGATTTCGATTTCGCGGCTGGCCGCCGTGGTCCGCAGGCGCTGCGGGTCAAGGTATTGGATAAGCCGCGTCGCCGCACGCCGGCCCGCAAGCCCGAGGAACTCGGCAGCATGGTCTCTGATGTGATGACTTTGCTGGAGTCACAGATTCAGCCGGTGCTCAATTCCGGCCGCTACCCGGAGCGCAAGACCGGCCGCCAGGTAGCAGAAATCCTTCGCGCAATTGCGAAGGATTTGGATAGCTAATCAGAAGCCTTCGTGGATTCCTCCGCGGAGGCTTCTCGTTCTTTATCGGTCATCGTGGTGAGCGACCACACGGTGGCCAAGGGGGTTTCGTCACCGTTGTCATCGGTGCCGATCATCATGGAGGAAATCTCTACCACCTTGAGGCGGGGGCGTTTGCCGGTGGAGGCCTTGATGGGCTCTACCGATCCGGGGATTGATACTTCAGTAGTCTCGTTCGCGCCGTGCGCGGTTTCATCATTGGCGGCGGGGTCATCGTAGATGGAGAGAATCTTCCATTCATGATCAGAAATCTCTTCGGGGATTTCCAGCTTGAGGGTGTCGTCTTCCCCTACGGTGAGGTTCGGGACCTCGCCCTCTGGGCAATCGGCGCCGGGCTCGCACGCGATATAAGGGGCGAAGTCGATGGAATTATCGCCCACGGAGGCGGTCACTTTGATTTCGCGCGGATCGGGACCCGGCCGCTGGTTCCACCAGTTCTGGAAGATCACTACGGCGGCGACGATGACTGCCACGACCACGATGAGGGCCAAGATCTGCAGCAGCGACTTTTTCCTTGCTTCCTTACGGGTTGCCATGGGCCTTTACCTTACTCGAACGTGGAAGAGTTCTTTCCACCGCTTGCCGGTAAGCCAGAACTCATCGTCTTTGATGTGCGCGATGCCGTTGAGGACGTCATCGGGGTCGGTATAGCGGGATTTATCTATGGCGTCGGTGGAAATGACGGCGGTCACGCGGCCGGTGGAAGGATCGATGCGGTAGATATTGTCATCCATCCACACATTGGCATAAACGGAATCGCCCACGCACTCCAGCTCATTGATGTCCTCGAGGGGTTTTCCTTCCAGGCTGACGTCGGTGGTCGAGCGCTCCGCAAAAGTTTCCGGATCCATATGCTGCAGGGTAGCGGAGCCATCGGACATGAGAAGATCTTCGCCGTTATTACACAGCCCCCACCCTTCACCGGTGTAGGCGGCGGTATCGACCTGGCGCAGGTCCTGGTCGTATTTCAGGGCCTGGCCGGACTTCCAGGTTAGCTGCCAGATGGAATCTCCGGCCTGGGTGATGCCCTCGCCAAAGTAGCGGTTATCCAGGTGCGTTTCGGCTAAGGTTTCGCCGGTTTCGGGGGAGAAGCGCTCCAGGCGGGATTCGCCCCATTGGCCGGTGCCAAGGAGCAGGTTGCCGTCCGGATCGGTTTCGAGGCCTTGAGTAAAGGAATTGGCCGGCAGGGAAGCGGTGCCTAAGACCTCCACGGAGAGGTGCTCAACTTCGGGTTCTGCATGGGTAGAGGAACAAGCAACGAGGGTGCAGGGCAGGAGAATGCAGGCGGCGCGGGAAAGAAACGACATGCACCATATGTACCACCGTGCGCGCCCCATAATGAATAATGAGGGGCGTGAGTAAGCGAAAAGCAAATCCGTTGATCGATTCCCGCGCCGTGCGCATTGCGCGCGAGGCGCTGGATGAGGTGGGGGAAGGGGGCGTCGGCAAGCATATCGGCGTCGCTGGGATGGGCCGAAACGTTGCTACCCACCGATTTGAAGCAGAGATGCCTGGCTACCCCGGCTGGGAATGGCAGGCGGTGCTCGCATGTGCGGAGGGATCGCGCTACGTCACCGTCAATGAAGTGGCGCTGGTGCCAGGCGGAGAGGCTCTGCAGCCGCCGGAATGGGTGCCCTATGAGGATCGCGTGCGGCCGGGCGACCTTGGGCCGGGTGATTTGATGCCACCGGCCGTAGATGATTCCCGCCTGGACGGCGACAAACTTTCCAAGTCCGGCTTGGACGACGCCAAGAAGCGCTGGCGCACCGAGCGTGGCCCGAATACGGATATGGCGGCCAAGGCGCGCCTGCAATGCCGCACCTGCGCGTTTTATGTAGAGCTGATGGAAAACTACGGCGTCTGCGCCAATGAGTATTCTGCGGACGGACGGGTAGTGCACTCGCGTTATGGTTGTGGCGCGCATTCGCAGACACGGGTGCGGGAAGAAAAGAACCCCGAAGTTGCCTTCGATGATGAAAAACCCATCTTCCAGGATTTTGAAATCGAGGACTAAGACAGCACACTTATGGCGTAAGACTCGCTGTACGTGAAAGGCGCAGGCGTTGAAAGCCACTCTCGATCGCTACTTCCATATCTCTGAACGTGGTTCCTCCATTGGAACCGAGCTACGCGCGGGAACGGTCTCGTTCTTCGCCATGGCCTATATCATTCTCTTGAACCCGCTGATCCTCGGCACCACCGAGGATGCAGACGGCTACGCGCTGGGCGTGCCGCAGGTTGCTGCCGCCACCGCGCTGGTCGCGGGCGTAATGTCTATCCTCTTCGGCGCGATTGCCAAATACCCCTTCGCCATGGCCGCCGGCCTGGGCATGAACACCTTCGTGGGCGTGAGCATGGTCGCCACCAGCGGGCTGACCTGGCAAGAATCGATGGGCCTGGTGGTTATCGAGGGCATCATCATCGTTCTGCTGGCCATTTCCGGTTTCCGCACCGCCGTCTTCGACGCCATCCCGCAGTCCATGAAGGCGGCGATGGGCGTAGGCATCGGCATGTTCATCGCCATGATCGGCCTTGTGGACGGTGGTTTTGTCACCCGCGTGCCGGACGCTGCGCATACCACCGTGCCGGTGGGCTTGGGCATTAATGGATCGATTTCCACTTGGCCGGCGCTGGTCTTTGTCATCGGCCTTATTATCTGTTCCTTCATGGTCATCCGGAACGTGCCGGGTGGGCTTTTTATCGCCATCGTGCTCACCACCATCATCGCTTTTATCGTGCAGGTATTTACCGGCTCCGAGGACTGGGGCATGGCCGCGCCCGTCAAACCAGAAGCGCTCGGTGGGATTCCGGACCTGTCCATTGTGGGCGATGTGAACCTGGTAGGCGCATTCACGAAAATCGGCGTGGTTTCCACCGTCTTGCTCATTTTCACCCTGTTGCTTACCAACTTCTTTGATGCGATGGGCACCATGACCGGCCTGGGCAAGCAAGGCAAGCTTGTCGACGCCGACGGCAACCTCCCCGATATGAAAAAGGCCCTCGTCGTAGAAGGCTTTGGCGCAGTGGCCGGTGGCCTAGGCTGTGCTTCTTCCAATACCGTCTTCGCGGATTCCTCCGCCGGCATTGCCGATGGCGCCCGCACCGGTCTGGCCAACCTGATGACCGGCCTGCTGTTCCTCGCCGCGATGTTTTTGACCCCGCTTTATGAAATCGTGCCTATCGAGGCCGCCTCCCCGGTGCTAGTCATCGTCGGCGTGATGATGGCCGCGCAGCTGACCGAGATCCGCTGGACCAAGATGGAAATCGCCATTCCGGCCTTCCTGACCATTGTGACCATGCCCTTTACCTATTCCATTGCCAACGGTATTGGCGTAGGCTTTATCTCCTTCGCGCTCATGTCCACCTTTGCCGGTAAGGCCAAGGAAGTGCACTGGATCATGTGGCTCTTGGCCGGCCTCTTCGTGATTTTCTTTGGCATGGATCCGATATCCAATGCCATCGGCTAGCCTAAAGGCATGCTGATTACTGACCCTGCGGACCCTCGCCTGGACGATATTCGGAACCTCAACAAATCCGATAAATCCGGCGAGGGTCTCGTCATTGCAGAGGGCCCGCTGGTGGTCTCCCGGCTGGCCGAATCCCGGTTCCCCATGCGTTGCTTGGTGGGCTTTCCTAAGAAGCTGGAAGCATACGTTTCCGAGTATGGCGAGCCTGAGTGCCCCATCTACGAGGTCTCCCGCGAGACCCTCGCAGAGGTAGCGGGCTTTGATATGCACCGCGGGCTTGTCGCCGCCGCGGACCGCGCCCCAGAGCCGGATCTGGGAGAGATTTTGAAGACCGCGAAAACCATCGCAGTGCTGGAGGGTGTGGGCGATCACGAGAATATTGGCGCAATCTTCCGCCACGCCGCCGGCATGGGGGTGGACGCGGTGCTGCTCGGCTCAGGGGCCGCAGATCCGCTCTATCGACGCTCGGTGCGCGTATCCATGGGGCACGTGCTGCGCTTGCCCTTTGCCCATTTGGAAGGCGGGTTCACCACGTGGCAGCGTTCCTTGCAGGCGCTTGCCGACGCCTCCTTTACCCTCATTTCCTTAACCCCCAACCCCCAAGCGGTGCATTTGGCCGAGGCCATGCATGGCTTGGATAAGGTGGCCATGCTCGTCGGTGCGGAAGGCCCTGGCCTTACCGAACACGCAATGAAGGCCACCGATGTGCGCGCACGCATACCGATGGCCCCGGGTACGGATTCCCTCAATGTGGCAACGGCCGCCGCCATTTCCTTTTATGAACGCCAGCGCTCCTTGAGCGACCTAAACGTCTGAGCGCCCCAATTGCCGATGAGGGAACCCAGATGCTTCGCAGTGGAGATGATCTCCTCGCCAGTGGATTCCGGCTCGGCGCTGTGGTCCTCGTAATCATCATAATCGTTCAGACCCAGCTTATTGGCCGACTGCGCAGCTAACTCGCCCACGGTCCGCTTCGGCTTCGGCGGGTCGATCTTCGGCTCTGGGCGGCCGTCAACCGCGTAGCCCACGACGTCCAGATCCGGGCCATCGTGTCCTACCTCGATGCCGAGCCAGTACTCCTGGGCCGCCTCCATGATGCCCTGCGGCTCGAAGGGCAGGGAAATGCCACCGATCGGTTCGTACTTTTCTCCTGCCCAGTAGGGCGCCTCGAAAGGCTCTGGCAGGCCGGTGTCTTCATAAAGGTGCTCGCGCGTAGCGCACAGGCAGCGCTTGAGCTGGCCACCCTCCCACAGGGCGAAGCCGGCATAGCCTTCCTTTTCATTACTCGCCAGCGCAATGACGCGCTGGGCGGGGACCGCATTGAGTAGGGTTTCCGGCAGCTGCGAGAGGAGGACAGAGTCTCCTTCGCACACCGTCTGTACCACGGTGATGCCGGGGTAGCCGCCGATATAGTACTCATGTGGATCCGTCTGCGCGGAGCGGTTAAGCGGGAATTGCCCAATCGGGGTGACCGGGAATGTCGGGTCTAATTGGGCGAGGAATTTTCGCCCAAAGCCGCGATCCGCCTTGGGCTCGGTCTTTAGCACCTCTTCTGCGTTGGGCTTAGAGATGTACCAGAGAGTGAGTACTGCGTGAGAGATGTCCACGATTAGTCCCTAGGGCGCTTGGTATTGGAGCGAACGCCGAGTAGTACGTCCTCCCAATGCGGAGTGACGGCCTTGCGGCGGCGCTTGGCGGGCTTTTCTTCCGGGGAGGGGTTCTGTAGGAACTCCTCTTCCTCGGGCTCTTCCGGCGGGGTGGTTGGCGCAGTGAGGTCAGTGACGTTGCTGGGCTGATCGCCGTCGATAGCTTCGTCGTAGCGGCCACTGCCCAACGAGGTCAGCGAGCGCACCGGCTGTACGAAGTCCGGGTCCGTTAGGTCTGCGGCCACCGAGTTGCGGGCCTCCACCGTGGCGGGCGAGGACATGGACTGCTTGAAGTACCACTCGGCTTCGTTCTCGGACAGGCCGGCCTTCCACGTCACGCGCACGATCCAGGCCTCGCCCTGGTGGCGGTAGGCGTCCCAGGTGGACTCGGACAGTGAGTGTCCGCGAGCGGCAAAGGCGGTAGCAAGAACCTCCCACAGGGTGAGCTTGGCTGGGCCGTCCTCGCGTACCGGGTGAGCCTGCTTGGCAATCTCCGCGATGCGGTTGCGCTCCAGCATGACCGGGTAGGCGAAGGGTTCAATGCGGGACTCGGGCACGCCCATTTCTTCCGCCACTTCCGCCGCGGAGGCACCGGCGCGGATGCGGTTTTGGATCTCCGCCGGGCGAATCTTTGTCTCTTCCACCGGCTCCGGTTTGGCGGGCTTGGCAAGGCTGATGGCGGGAGCCGCCGGCTCTTCTTCCGGGGTTTCCTGCTGCTCACCCTGCAAGACCTCGCGCAGTTCATCGGTGATGGAGAGGAAAAACTCTTCGCCGTCTTCGGTGCGCAGCACCAAAGAGGTTTCAGTCGATTCGCTGTCAACTGGGAACAGCTCGCGCATAATAGGGCGCTCCTTTTGCCTATCGACGGCGGACATATCTGTGATGCATTCAACTATAACGTGAAAATGCCCCGCGGCCTGCGAGGCGGCGGGGCATGTTGGGGGTGATGCGTTAATTCGCATCCAAGACGTAATCGATGCACTGGGTCAGTTTGGCGATATCGGCCGGCTCAATAGCCGGGAACATGCCGATGCGCAATTGGTTACGGCCTAGCTTGCGGTACGGCCCCACGTCCAGAATGCCGTTGGCGCGCAGGGTGGCGGCGAGCGCCGCGGCGTCGACGGACTCGGCGAAGTCGATGGTGCCCACCACGAGCGAGCGGGACGCAGGCTCCGCGACGAAGAGAGTGGTCTCCGGGCGGGATTCGGCCCAGCTATACAGCGTGGTGGAGGATTCCGTAGTGCGCTCAACCATGCCGTCCAGGCCGCCGTTGGCATTCATCCACTGGAGCTGGTTATCCAACATGAGCAGGGTGGCGATTGCCGGGGTGTTATAGGTCTGGTTCTTGCGGGAGTTATCTACTGCCGTCTGCAGGTTGAGGAAGGTGGGGATATAGCGCTCGGAGGCGTTAATTTTCTCAATCCGCTCCAGTGCGGCGGGGGACATGGCGGCGAGCCACAGGCCGCCGTCGGAAGCAAAGCACTTTTGCGGCGAGAAGTAGTAGACGTCCGTATCGGATATGTGTACGGGCAGGCCACCCGCGCCGGAGGTGGCGTCCACGACCACCAGCTGCTGATCATTGCGGGGGTGCGGGCGGGTGACTTCTACCATCGCGCCGGTGGACGTTTCATTGTGTGCCCAAGCGACGACGTCCGCTTCCGCAGAGAGTTCGCGTGGGTCGGGCGCGGTGCCCGCGGGGGACTCCACGATGGACGGGGCATCGAGCCAGGGTGCACCCGCGGCGGCCTTGGCAAATTTAGTGGAAAACTCACCAAAGGTGAGGTGGGCGGAGTGGCGCTCTATAAGCCCGAAAGTGGCCGCATCCCAGAAGGCGGTGGCGCCGCCGAGGGAAAGGACAATCTCGTAGCCCTCCGGTAAGGAGAAGAGATCACTTAAGCCTTCTCGCACCGAACCTACGAGGTTCTTTACTGCCGGTTGGCGGTGAGAGGTGCCCATGACCGCGGGGTCAATCGCCGCAAGCTGGTCGGGGCGAACCTTGGAGGGGCCGCAGCCAAAGCGGCCGTCGGCAGGCAGGAGGTCGGCAGGCAGCGTAAGTTCTGGAGTGCTCATGCGTGCCAGTGTAGAGCAGTTCCGGTCGAACGGCAGTTATTTTAGTCGGCCAAATCCTGTTGTTGGCGTCACAAAGTTTGCTAAAGTGTGAAGAGGTATCAAGCTAGCTTCCTTAAGTTAGTGCTTAATAGTGACTCTTCACATAGAGAAAGGAACTTCCGTGGCTTCTGAAGACAACAAGGTAGTGCTCCAGTACCCAGGCGGCGAGTACGAGATGGACATCAAGCAGTCCACCGAGGGTGACTCCGGCTTTGACATTTCCAAGCTCCGTAACGAGACCGGGCTCGTTACCTTCGACCCTGGTTATACCTCCACCGGTTCCACCGAGTCCAAGATCACCTTCATTAACGGTGAAGAGGGCATCCTGCGCCACCGCGGCTACGATATCGCGGACCTGGCGGAGAACGCTTCCTTTAACGAGGTTTCCTATCTGCTGATCAAGGGTCATCTGCCTAACGAGGAAGAGCTCAGCCACTTCAACCGCGAAATCCGCCACCACACCCTGTTGGATGAGGACTTTAAGGCCGCGTTCAATATCTTCCCGCGCAACGCGCACCCAATGGCCGTGCTGGCTTCCTCCCTTAACATTCTTTCCGCGTACTACCAGGATCAGCTCAACCCGCTGGACCCAGAGCAGCTGGATAAGGCCACCGTCCGCCTGCTGGCCAAGGTTCCAATGCTGGCTGCGTATGCTTACCGCGCTTCTCAGGGTAAGCCTTATATGTACCCGGATAATAGCCTGAACGCCCGCGAGAACTTCCTGCGCATGATGTTCGGCTACCCCACCGAGGAGTACGAGGTAGACCCGGTTGTAGCTAAGGCCCTGGATAAGCTGCTTATCCTGCACGCTGACCACGAGCAGAACTGCTCCACCTCCACCGTGCGCATGATTGGTTCCGCTCAGGCCAATATGTTCGTCTCCATTGCCGGCGGCATTAACGCCCTGTCCGGTCCGCTGCACGGCGGCGCAAACCAGGCCGTTCTGGAGATGCTGGAAGATATCCAGAACAACCACGATGGTGACGCTACCGACTTCATGAACCGCGTGAAGAATAAGGAAAAGGGCGTTCGCCTCATGGGCTTTGGCCACCGCGTGTACAAGAACTACGACCCACGTGCGGCCATCGTCAAGGACACCGCCCACGAGATCATCGAGCACCTGGGCGGCGACCCAATGCTGGATCTGGCCATGAAGCTGGAAGACATTGCGCTGAATGACGACTACTTCGTCTCCCGCAAGCTCTACCCGAACGTGGACTTCTACACCGGCCTGATCTACCGCGCCATGGGCTTCCCGACGGACTTCTTCACCGTCCTCTTCGCCATCGGCCGCCTGCCAGGCTGGATTGCACAGTACCGCGAGCAGCTGGAGATCAACACCAAGATCAACCGTCCGCGCCAGATTTACACCGGCGAGTCCCTGTGTAAGGTTACCCCGCGCAACGAGCGCTAAAGCGCCCCGCGGGTCTGTCGAATTAAGCCGAATCGGGTGGTAGCACCTATAATAGGTGCAGCTCGGTTCGGTTTTTAATGCGACCGCACGAACAAACTAGATTTCCCAAGGAGAATAATCCCCATGGATAAGCCTGTTATTGAAGCCCAGTCTGGCCCAGCGCCGACCGACCTTGTTGTAGAAGACATCGTCGTCGGCGACGGTGCTGAGGCGCAGCCTGGTGCCGTAGTGGAGGTCCACTACGTCGGCGCTGAATACGAGACCAACCAAGAATTCGATTCCTCGTGGGACCGTGGCCAGTCCATCGAGTTCCCGCTGACCGGTCTCATCGCCGGCTGGCAAGAGGGCATCCCGGGAATGAAGGTGGGCGGTCGCCGCAAGCTCATCATCCCGCCGGAAAAGGCCTACGGCCCCGCCGGTGGTGCGCACCCGCTGTCCGGCCGCACCTTGGTCTTCATTATTGACCTCATCCGCGCCGACTAAAGGCGCTCGGCCCCAGGGTTCGCCCTGGGGTTTCGTCGTTTTCGGCGCGGTCAGAAAAACTGCGGCACAATGGAGGGCATGACTGTGCCAACCGTAACTTTCAATGATGACCGCGAAATGCCCCAGCTGGGCTTGGGTACGTACAAGCTATATGACGAGGAATGCATCCGCGTCATCCGCGAGGCTATTGATTTGGGCTACCGCCACTTCGATACCGCCACGCTCTACAAGAACGAAGAGGCGGTAGGCACCGCCCTGAAGCAGGCAATGGACGCCGGCGACGTCACCCGTGATGAGCTCTTTATTACCTCCAAGGTGTGGCACTCCCACCAGGGCGAGCACAAGGTGGAAGAGGCATTCCAGCAGTCGCTGAAGGATCTGCAGCTGGATTACCTCGACCTGTATCTTATCCACTGGCCGTGGCCGCAGGGTGGCCTGTACAACGAGACCTTTGAGGCTATCGCCCGCCTGCAGGGTATGGGTCAGATTGCGTCCATCGGTGTGGCCAATTTCTACGAAGACGTGCTCAAGGACCTCATTTCCACCACCGGCATTTCCCCGGTGCTCAACCAGGTGGAGATCCACCCGGGCTTTACCCAGTCGAGCCTGCGCGCCTTCCATCACGATAATGACATCGTCACCGAGGCATGGGCCCCGCTGGCGCGCGGCGTTGTGCTCAATAACCCCGTGATTGAGCAGGCTGCGGCTGACCACGAGGCCACCGAGGGACAGGTAGTACTGTCGTACCTTATGTCTAAAGGCATCTCCGTCATTCCGAAGTCCGCGCACACCGAGCGCTTGAAGGAAAACTTGGCCGCCACCGAGCTGGAGCTCACGGCGGAGGAAGTATCCGCCATTGACGCACTTGAGGGCCAGGAGGGCTTTGGCCGCATGTTCAATGACCCGCGCGAATTCCCAGGCAACGAAGAGTAACGCCAACCGCAGTTTAAGCCCCCCTCACGGGGGCTTTTTCTTTTGCCAAGCGGCTGTTAACAATCTTTACAAGGGGTAAAAAATTCTTCCCTCGGGGGTAGTTTGTTAAAGATGTTATTCCAGTTCAGCGAAGCCTATGGGGTTGAAAGGGTGGGGGAGCGGAAGGTTTTCTTGGCAGAGTTTACAACCTTGCAGAAAATGTTCTGTAACTTACAAATCAGCATGGATAGTGATCAGTAACACACTATCTCGTGTGACCTAAGTTCCTCTCACCCAAGGAGACGATGCTCTATGAGTGACGTAGCTGCAACTCCTGTCTCGCGCCGCGAACCCACCGGTAGCGAGTTCATCGCGATGCGCGACTCCGCCAAATTCGGCGAGCTGCGCCGCACTTACCGGAGTTTTACCTTCCCTATGACCGTGACCTTCTTCGTGTGGTACGTGGTCTACGTTCTTGCCGCCGTGTTCGCCCCTGACTTCATGGCAACCGAGCTCGGCGGCGGTTGGAACATTGGCCTAGTCTTCGGCCTCGCCCAGTTCCTTACCACCTTCATCATCACGTGGATTTACGTGAAGTACGCCAATAAGAATATCGAGCCGAAGTCGGCCGCCATCCGTGCAGAACTGGAGGGCATCTAATGACTACCACCACCCTTGCTGCTGAGTCTTCCGCCGGCAACCCCATCCTGAATATTTCCATCTTCGCCCTGTTCCTCATCGTCACCATGGCGGTGGTGCTGCGCGCCGGTAAAACCACCAAGGAAGCCTCGGACTTCTACACCGGTGGCGGCAGCTTCTCTGGACGCCAGAACGGTCTGGCCATCTCCGGTGACTACCTCTCCGCCGCATCCTTCCTCGGCATCGTCGGCGCGGTGGCGCTCAATGGCTACGACGGCTTCTTGTACTCGGTGGGCTTTTTCGTTGCCTGGCTGGTAGCACTCATGCTCGTCGCCGAGCCCATGCGTAACGTCGGCCGCTTTACCATGGCGGACGTCCTATCCTTCCGCCTGAAGCAAAAGCCCGTGCGCGTGGCGGCGTCCATCGCCACCCTCTTCGTCACGCTCTTCTACCTCATCGCGCAGATGGCCGGCGCCGGCTCCTTGGTTGCGGTGCTCTTGGATATCCACGACTTCAAGTGGCAGGCCCTCGTCGTGGGCATCGTGGGCGTGCTCATGATTGTCTACGTCCTAGTTGGCGGCATGAAGGGCACCACCTACGTCCAGATGATTAAGGCCGTGCTATTGGTGGCCGGCGTGGTCATTATGTGCTTCTTGGTCTTCATTGCCCTGCGCGGCGGCTTTAGCACCCTGTTTAATAACGCTATCGACATGCACGCCGCCTCCGAGCAGATTAAGGAGAAGGGCTACGAGGCCAAGGACATCATGGCTCCGGGCCTGAAGTACGGCGCCACTACCGCCACCAAGCTGGACTTTATCTCCTTGGGCATTTCCCTGGTGCTCGGCGTGGGTGGCCTACCGCACGTGCTGATGCGCTTTTATACCGTGCCCACCGCTACCGAGGCGCGCCGCTCCGTTACCTGGGCGATCGTCATCATCGGTGCCTTCTACCTCATGACCCTGGTCCTGGGCTATGGTGCGGCTGCACTGGTAGGTCCGGACCGTATCTTGGCCGCGCCGGGCGGAGCCAATGCTGCGGCGCCGCTACTCGCATTGGAGATTGGCGGCTCCATTTTCATGGCGATTATTTCCGCCGTGGCCTTCGCCACCGTGCTCGCCGTGGTTGCTGGCCTGGCCATTACCGCCTCTGCGTCCATCGCGCACGATATCTACCACGCGGTTATCCGCAACGGCGAGTCCACCGAGGCCGAGCAGGTCCGCGTCTCTCAGACCACCGTGGTGGTCCTTGGCATCGTCTCCATCATCCTGGGCATCCTAGCCATGACCCAGAATGTGGCCTTCCTGGTCTCCCTGGCGTTTGCGGTGGCAGCCTCCGCCAACCTGCCGACCATCCTGTACTCCCTGTACTGGCGCCGCTTCAACACTGCGGGCGCGGTGGCCTCCATGTACACCGGCGTGGTGTCCTGCCTGGTGCTCATCTTCTTCTCCCCGGCAGTCTCCGGTTCTGAGAGCTCCATGTTCCCGGGCGCGGACTGGGCCATCTTCCCGCTTTCCTCGCCGGGCTTGGTCTCCATTCCGCTGTCCTTCTTCGTCGGCTGGTTGGTCTCCATCATGACCAAGCCGGATAACCTTGACGAGCTTTCTGCAGAGATGGAGGTTCGCTCGCTTACTGGCGTGGGCGTGGAGGCACCCGTGCAGCATTAATTGCTTGAAAAGTGCATTCACCCGGTAATGTGGTTGGACGTGCTTAGAACGTCTGTGACCCGCAAGGCGGCATCAGTTAAGGCTGGTGCCGCTTTGGCCGTATGTATGCTCGCCTTGACCACCACCGCGTGCAGCAATAGCGAGCGTGAAAGCGACGCGCTTGCCGACGCTCCCTCGGAAGCAACAGACACCAACCGCGACGTCCCACCGGAAACCAATGAGTTCCTGGAGGGCGATGAGGGGCGCTCGATTACCTATATCCGCCTGCACGATGGCATGCACATGGGCTCTGCCTCGGAGCACGAGGCTCGCCCAGCGCTAAGCCTCATCAAGCTATATATCGCCACCTACGTGATGGAAAAGGGCGAGTACGAGGATAAATATGAGGCGCTGGATATGATCGCTAGCTCCTCTGATAAGTCCGCCGAAGACCTCTTTGATAAGTACCCGGATTCCATCGACGCGATTGCCGATGAATTCAACCTCGAATCCACCAAAGCCGGCGAGAAGTGGGGCTACTCGCAAACCTCCACGTATGACGTCGCCAGCTTCATCTCGCAGCTCATCGACCGCGATGAAACCCACCCGGTGCTCGTAGCTATGGCGCATGCCGATCCCATCTCGGAGGATGGGTACCAACAAAACTATGGCACCGCCAAGCTCTCCAATGTGGTGGGCAGCAAGTGGGGCTGGTCCAATGACAAGTCCATCAATTCTTCGGTCTCCTTTGGTGAGAACTTCGTCGCCGCCGCCTCTATCACCGGCTCATCCGATGACCTCACCGACTACGTCAAGGATGAGGTGACGGGGAAGAATCTGGGCAAGGCCACCGAGCGCTTCCTCAAGTACAAAGACGGCGAAGACGTACCACCGATCGAGACTTCCACCTCGGAGACCTCTACCACGTCCTCCAACAAGAAGGACAAGGACGAGCAATCCGGCAAGGACAAGAAGGAAAAGTCCCCGTCCAAGGAGCCCACTAGCGAATCCACCACGTCCAAAAAGAAGTCCGCAGACAAAAAGAAGGGCTCGGAGAAAACCTCCGAGCCCTCTAAGAAGTAGTACTACCGCGCCTTAGAGACTGTCTCTGCGACGATCTTCGCTAGCTGGCGAATTTGATCGTTGCTCAACGTCTTGCCATTAAAGGTCACGCCATTGGCGGTGACCTGCGGAAGTTCCGGTAGCTCTGGGTGCTTGCTCTGCAGCTGCGAGCTCAATTGATTTACCAGGTCGGACGAGCCATTGCTCGGGGCCGTGGTCTGCGGCTTAGGCTTTGGCTGTGGTTTCTTGGTGGTCGGCTTCTTTGCCGGTGCAGGTGCCGCGGACTTGCCAGGCGTCCACTGTCCCCAGTCTTCGGCGTAGACCTCGTTTACGTCTACGATGACGCCGCCAATGGTCTGCTGCTTGCCGTGCGGCAGCTGGTGGATAGTGGTGCGCGGGTGAATCTTGCCGTTGGAACCCCAGTCATGCATCCAGAAGTACTTGCCGATGCCATCCTGGATCGCCCACTCAATGGTGTTGTAATTGCCGTAGACACCTGTCTGGTAGCCGGCCAGCTCCAAGGTCTTGGAAAACGCCTGCAGGTACGGGCGGATTTGGCGGGTGTACTGCTCGCGGGTGGGGTTATCGTCGATAGCGATGTAGATCGGACGCTTGGTGGGGCCGCCTGCCTTCTTGTGCAGCGCAATCGCCTTCGGTGCGTGAATTGCAGCACCTGCTGCGCCCTGCTTCCAATCGGCTGTTTCCGCCCGGCCGAATTGGTATACCGACGCAGTGGGCAGGCCTGCTGCTGCATTGGCCTTAGTTTCCTTGAGAGTTACCGGCTTGCCGGTCATCCACGCAGCGCCGGGGCGCTTGTCGGAGACGTAGCGAATCGCGCCCATGTGACCGGCATTCTTAATTGCCTGCGGGGAAGGTACGCCGGCGGAGAAATCAATGATAGTGCCGCGCACGGGTCCGAGTGCTGCCGCATTTGGACCGGCAGCACCGATAGCGCCTGCGGTCAGGGCGAGAGCGCCGACCTTAAAGAGGCCGCGACGAGAGAAAGATGGTGACATGTAGAGCTCCTGCAGTAATCACATTTGTCACAGTAGTTAACAACTGCACCATAGCAGGAGGTCTAGAGCCCTAGCTGGAACGCAACCGCATGTCGCGTTTTACTTAGTGGCGCTATTTCGAGTCGTTGCTAAACGTCACTCGCGTAGGGTTCTCAACCGTGCGTGATACCGTGCAGTCCTTCTCATGGGAGATGCGAACCAGATTATCCACCAGCTTGCGTGCTTGGTTGCCCTCGGGTGTATCCGGGAATGATAGATCGAAGCCCACGCGAACCTCCGACAGGCGCGACGCTCCGTCCTCGTTGACGCGGTCGCCTTCCACATGCACATCAAAAGATTCTGGTTCCGCACGCCGTGACGTCACCACATCCACGTCCACCGCCGAACACCCCGCAACGGCTGCGAGCAAGAGTTCAACAGGGGAGAGGCGCCCCTCACCACTGCCAAACTCAATGCTGGCTCCGGCAGCATTGGTAGCGCGGTATATGGCGGTATCGAGGCGGGTGAGGTCTACGGCGTATTGCTTCATTACTTCAGACATGTGGCCAGTTTAAGGCGAGGAAGCAGGTCGTTCGAGTTCCTAATATTTATTGGAAATCCTGCGTATTGTGAGTTCCATGAAGATCATTGCTATTTACGCAACGGAAACTATGTCTGATTGGGAGTATGCCTACCTCACAACCCAGGTAGCTGAAGCTGAGGCCCAAGTACCGGATCGCTTCAAGGTCTTGTTTGTTGGCGAATCGCTAGAAGCCGTTCGCTCCAAGGGCGGAATCGAGGTGGTTCCAGCCCTGACCTTGCAGGACGTCCAGAATAGGACTGATATTGCGGCGTTCGTGGTGCCAGGAGCAGATACATACTTTGACGGGCACGAACAGCTGTTGGAGACGGTTAATGTCTTAAAAGAGAATGAAGTGCTCTTGGCAGCAATCTGTGGTGGAACTTTGGCCCTTGCTCGTGCTGGGGTGCTTGACCACTGCCAACACACTTCAAATGCGCGAGGCTTCCTTGCATCAATGAAGTACGCCAACATCGATGGATATAAAGAAGAAGATGCAGTTTTTGATCGCGGAGTGATCACAGCATCAGGCTTGGCTCCAGTGCCATTCACCGCGGCGGTATTGCGCGCGGCGGGCGTTTACCCAGATGATGTCGTGGACGCTTGGCTTCAATTGCATGAGCAAAGAACAGAAGCGGCCTTCGTTGAACATATGAATAAGGTTCAGGCGTGGGCCTGTTCAAACTAGCTGGAGTTACCGAAGACCACTTCAACGATTCGGGTTCTTGCTGAAACAAAACGGCCTGGCATTCAGCGCTTGTATTTCCCGGCGCAGGCTTTTGAATATTAAGCTACCGGACCTAATAGTCAACCAACTGGTTGATTGCAGTTTCAACCAGCCCTGCGATTCAAAGCCGCAACAGATGTAGAAAGATAAGTCCTTAGAATATTTTATTCATCGCTACTCCGGCCGTGGTAGCGGTTGGGAAGGAGAATGACCATGAGGGCTTTGTATTGGGCATCCATTTTCTACCTTGTCTTGGGATTGGGAGCCGGGGTCTTCTACCGCGAATTCACGCGTGCCAATGAGTTCCCCGCGGGTGAGTTCACTCAGTTGAGCGTGGCGCATACTCACTTGCTAGCGCTCGGTTTCATGATGAGCCTTATCTTCTTGGTATTGGAGAAGGTCTTTGGGCTGTCACGCAATCGTGGTCAGTTCAATGCGTTCTTTTGGCTGTATAACGTCGGCGTGGTCGTCACCGTTGGAGTCATGATCTGGCACGGATGCTTGACTGTCCTAGGGGAGGAGTCCACTGCAATGCTCTCCGGGATCGCTGGTCTTGGTCATATCCTCATTACGATTGGCCTGATTGCATTCATTGCAGCACTAGGCAATGCCATCAGCGAGGCTCAAGAGGCTAAGGCCCAACCCGTAGCAGGTGACTAAAGATGAGCGAGATGGCTACTGAATAGGCACAGTGCCTCCACGGCGAGACTGAACCTAACTCAGGCGCACTGGGGTACTAGTTTGTATGCGGTCCTCCTTGCAGCGCTGTTGTAGACCACAGGAAAGATTGCCGATAGCTGGGGTCGCAAGCGTTCATTTCTGCCGTGGCTGCGGTTGGATCATTGCCTTGCCATTGACGCTCTACAGCTTGGGCTTAGGGCTTGCGTCTGCGCAGGTGACCGGCACGGTGTTCAGCGAGATTCCAGTGAATAGTTCCGGTCAGGCTTCGGCCACCCAGAGTACGGTTCGCCAGGTCGATTCGGCGCTGGGTACCGCGGTTTCTGGGTCGGTCTTTCCCATAGCCCTTGGGCTAACGCTGCCGAAGACGTTGGAGAAGGCCGGCATCATGGGGCCGGGTGCCGCTGGCATAGCAGAAGCAACGCGCCAATCAGCTGGTTCCGCTATTGCAGAACTGCGCGTTCAAGGCGGGCATAGTCCCTTTAGCGAGCAGACCAGCGTTGTGGTTCAGGCGCTTAGCGACGGCATGATCGACGCCGCCCGCTACTCCCTTCTTGCTGCGTCCGCATTCCTTGCGTTGGGCTTTATAAGTGCGATGCGGGTTCTCCGGGCCGCGAACGAAAGCAGTTCCATGGAGCAATCGAACTGATTTATTGCCAGAAAGTTAGTGTAAGTCTGTTGTTTTCCTGGGCGGATTAGATGAGCATAGCTTTTCCACCTTCAACTAAGAGGGCTTGCCCATCCCTCAGCAGTAGGAGATTCCAATCTTGTCCGTACTGCGCAACAGTTTCACTGATGACGTTTATAGAATAAGGACCAGTTGTTCCTTGGGCGTGGGGAATAATGACATACGGAGTGAGATTTAGTCCTGTGTGGTCGGTGAGCTGCGGTGCCGTCCGCGGATCGTCCATGATTGATGCCGGTTCGATTGAAGGTCCTGCAACCATTGCGCCGGCAGAACTTCCAGCGTAAAACGTGCCGTTCTGGACCGCTTCAACTAGCAGGTGGTCGGTACCAGTGAGTCTCAGCGCATCAAGGAGACGGAATGCCTCGCCGCTCGCAACATAGATGCAGTCGGCTAAGTTGATTTCATTGCGTATGTCGCTCGGTTGCGCCTGCGCCACGGTTAAGGGGATTAGTTCCTCTGCCGCATTGCGAATGGTTGTCAACTCTGTTTGGGCGAACGGGGCTTGGCTCATTCCCGCGGCAGCATCATCGATGTACAGCACTCGACCCGAAATGTATTTGCTGATTTCTGGGTGTAGGTATGAGGCGAGGAGTAAGTGCATAGACGTAGTCTACGTGAGCGCCTTATATGCTTGGGGCAGCAAGATCGGAGTATTGAATAATCGGAAAAGTCTCGAGACGCCGATCGGAACGATGTCTCGAGACTTCACATGGGGGGCAGTCGAGTAATCCCTAGCCCGGCTACTCCACTACTGGCCCAGCTGAGCTTCCTCTCGCCATTTCTGAGTATTCCTCACACTGCCGCTGCCCGAAATGGGATGGTTCCGTCAAGACAAAAGTTTCTTGATGCCCTCGGAGAGGATCTCTTGTGGGCTAATGTGGTGCGCCGCGTGGAGGCGCGCATAAGTCGGCGCTTGTTCGGGGTTGATGGCAACACGCTTTTCGTCGGGCGCCATGGGCGCGGTCAGGGCGGCGCCGATCACTAGGTTTGATAACCGGTAGGCAGTTCCCAACGGATCCGGGACTCCCTCTCGTTCAAGCAGCACGCACATACGCTCAGAAAGGGCCAGGTAAGCAGGGCCTCTGGGGGCACGCATGCCGATGACCTGACCGGCCCACCGGTGGGTCGTGAGGTGCGTGAAGAAAGCTTGCATTAGGGCGGGCAGGTCGGCGTTGTTGATCGACTCGGACATCAAGGGATCGTCTGCAAGCACTACATCGAGAGCAAGGTCGAACAAGTCGTCTACCGACTCCACACGGGAGTACAGGCTAGCTGGGGCGACGCCCACCTGTTGCGCTACAGCCCTCATGGTGAGTGCCTTCAAACCACCTTCGTCCAACAGTCTGCCCGATGCTCTTGCAACTTCCGCAATATCCACGGCGCGATGGCGTTGCACAGGTTTCCGATGTTCCCAGTAGCTCACCCCACCAGCCTAACCAAACATGCTTGAACCACCTATCCAAACTATGTTAGTTTTGGCACATGCTGGATGCTACCAACCTTCCGATCGCTCTTGAGAACACTCGCCTACGCCTTCTCTCCGAACTGGACGCAGACGCGTATGCAACAGGCACAAAAGACGAAGCTGTGCGGCGCTTCGCTCATCTGCCTGAACCTGATTACACCCCCGAGTCCGTGCGACGGATGATCTGTGACGAGGTTGCGACGGGCCTCTCGTCCGGCACGTTGGCAGTCCTTGCACTTGCCGACGCCGAGACCGACCAGTTCGTGGGTTCCATGGTTCTCTTTGATGTCAGCTCCGAGGCTGCAGAGGTCGGATTCTGGATTCATCCCGGTGCGCGAGGGGGTGGGCATGCCCGTCGGGGCTTGGAACTGGCATCACGCTTTGCGCGCACCAGTGGACTTCGAACCCTGACGGCACGCACGCTTCCGGAAAACAAGGCCTCCCAGCACTGCTTGACGACGGCGGGATTCCGCGAGACCGGACGAGGCGTAGGGACCACGCCCGCAGGACAGCGCGAAGAGTTGTTCCATTACCAGCGCGATCTCGTGCCCGCATCCAAGTGGCCGTTGGTGACAGAACGACTTCGACTCCGTCTGCATGAGATGGGCGATGTCGCATGGCTTCACGAGCTGTACTCGCGACCTGACGTTGCTCGTTACCTGTTGGACGAACCATGGACTGTGGAAGTTACCCGTGACAAGCTTACGGAGCGGCAATCAAAAACTGACCTCGATGGTGAGACTGCTGCGCTCGCGTTGGTTATCGAACATGGAGGTATCGCGATCGGGGACGTCGCACTATGGCTCACAGATAAGGTGCACCGACAGGGCGAGATCGGGTGGGTGCTGAACCCAACGCACGGTGGACAAGGCTTCGCCAGTGAAGCCGTTCGCGCGGTACTTGCCCTCGGGTTTGATCATTACAATCTCCACCGCATTACCGCACAGATGGACGCCCGAAACAGTGCCTCCGCAGCACTTGCTAACCGCGTTGGGTTCCGGCTCGAAGCGCATCACGTCCAGGACTGGTTTAGCAAGGGTGAATGGACCGATACCCTCGTTTACGCGCGGCTTGCCTCCGAGAACATAAGCCAATGAATGGCGTCTGATTTGAAATGAGCAGCGGTTGGATGCCTTAGCGGGTAGCGAATTCTAGTCACATTTCCGGCCGCAGGTCTCTGATGGCAGTCCCTGCACAACGCAAAACGCCTCAACTATTTTTGCAAGTGGAAGCGTTTGGTGTGTTGAGGGGTGTTCGAACAATCAAACCAGATTCTTCGAACTCGGGGACTTCAGAAATCTCCTCCACCAGCACCAACCCCACACCCTTGCGACCGGTGTTCCACGGCCTCGCCCAGAATGTTCCACGCTACCGCGTTCACCAGGCAAACCACGCCCCGCCTCGGCACCCGCTCCGACCCCCGTTTCGCCAACCGCCGCGGAACCTCCAAGACGTCCCCTGCACCGTTCGAGGAGGTACGCAATAGCCACCTCAATCGAGTGTGCCACCTCCTCGCTTTAGTTTCGCTCGTTGTTACCAGAAAGGAACGCCTGCCACGTTCTCGGAATTTGTCGCGGACCCCGCGGAGCAAAGTAAAACCCCATTCACGCCGAACTCAGTCAGCATGAATGGGGGTCTTCTAGCCATCCGACTCCGTCAGGAGGCTTTCGGTAACTTCCTGACCATCTCCAACGCGCCCCAGTTCCATTTTAATTCCACGGTCCTGATGATTTAGTTCTAAAACCGCTACCCAAAGGGAGAAAGAATTGCAGCAGCCACCAGGAATTGGCTTACGCCAGCTGAGGTCCCCTCAAAAACCCGGAAGAACCCCCTCGGGGACTGAAGGTGGTTGGCTCGGGCCTCGCGAAAGGGTAGAATAGTACTTACGTTCGACATTGCTGCTGGATGGTTAAGGGTCGTACGTAAGCTCATTCCAAGGATTAAGTGACAACGAGGGGTTCGATTTGAGTGATACCGCTACCGATATGTTCGACGATCATCCCTTGTGGGCGGAGCTGGGGGACATCGATGAGTGGTTGTCAGAGCTAAGCAAGACCTTCGATCCCTCATACGCAGGGTTGCCTGGTCTGGCTAGCGGCATCATCGGGAGGATTGAGCTTGTCGTCGGTGTTACGAGGCTCTATCTGGGCATGGTGCCCAAGGAACTGGCCAGTCGCCCTCTCCTTGATGAGCTGAAGGCGGCCTTAAGCTCCATCTTGGTTCAGCTGCAGTCGATCAAGTGGGACGACGAAGCTGATTATGACGAAGAACTTGCTAAGGCGAACACGGCCGCAGACGATCTGCTCTCAACCCTTCACAGATTGGGATTCCGGCCGGTTCAATTCTTGGAACAGCAGCAGGAGGCTGACACGAATGAGCGTGAGCGGGTCGCTGGATTTCTCGACAGGAGTCAGGCGGCTGTCGAGCGGCTGGAGAGTGAAGGGGAGCGCCTCGCCGATGCGATTGCGGAGAACAAGCAGGCCGCAGAAAAAGATCTCAACGAACTGCGTCAGCAAATCGACGAGGTGGCTGACAGGTTCGAGGAGGAGATCAACGACGGCGTTGAGGCCGGGAAGAAGCGCATCGACGATCAGATCACGACACTTCAGAGCCAGTACAATTCTGAGATTGACAGGCAGAAGACGAGGGCGAACGACGAGCTCGACACGATGCTGGAGCACATCCGAACGCGAAAAGCAGAGCTCGATGATTTGATCGAGGACACCCAGGCTGTCTCGGGATACGTGGCTGAAGATGCCATGGCCCGGATGTTCAGGGAGCGGGCTGAAGAAGCTAAGAATCTGTGGCTTGGATTTACGACAGCAGCAGGAGTTGTCACGATCATTAGCGCGGTTTCGCTTTATTTTGCAGGCCGGACGGCCTTGGAAGACGCGGTATCCAGCGCAGATGTTGTTCGTGGCATTCTGCGGGCGATCATTGGTGTGGGAGCAGGTGTTCTAGCCACATACCTCTTCCGACAGGCTTCGATTCAACAACGGAGTTTCCAAGACAGCCGTAGCGCGGAGGCTCGCCTCGGCTCGCTGGATGCGTTTCTCGCTCGCTTCGAAGATGATGATGCGATGGAGATACGTCGCGGCGTTGGTCAGCGTGTGTACATTGACGGCCAGCTGGGGGAGGTCGCACGGGCCTGGCAGGCTTCCGTAACCACAAAGGAATCCACGGGGCAGCGGGGGACAGCAACCAAGAAAGATATTACCGACAATGAAGAGCAACCAGACGAAAACCTTGGAAGCTAGCTAACTGATGGCCGTGTGGGGGTGTCATCTATCCTGTTCATGTGACCACTTCTGGAAACCCTCGGACAAGTCAGCGGATTGATCCGCATGCTTATGAAGCGCTCAAGCAAGCTATAGCGTATACGACGTATTACAAGAATGCGCAGCGTTCGCTGTTGCTTCGCCACCTCGGGGGCGAAGCTTTCGAAACTGCTGGGCTCCACTTGATCGATTTTAGCAGCGGATTCAAGATACAGAATGCCGACAAGGTCGTCGAGGCTCTGCAAGCGAAAGAAGATCGTCTGCGAGATTCCATCATCGATCTGCTCTTATCTTTGTCGGAAATGGTTGAGTTTCCAGATATCGAAGGGTTAGAGGAGCCAAAAAGATCTGAGAATCTTAGAAGAGCGCAGCTGTCAGTCGAAGGCTTGACGAGGTTTACGCAACCATTTCAGCAAATGATGGAGAAAAGGGCCCGCATAGAAGAAGAACGGAGGCGGGAAGAGTCCCAGCGAGAAAGAAAACGCCTGTTCAGGCTGCAGTTAGGGGATATGAAACAGCGTCTGCTAGAAATGCATCAGGCGGATAATCCCCAGCAACGGGGGAGAGACTTTGAAGATCTCATTTATGACCTTTTCGATCTTCATGATCTTAATCCTGAGCGACCCTACAATCTGCCGGGTGAGCAAATAGATGGCTTTGTTCAAATAGATGGATTTGGATTTATTGTTGAAGTGAAATGGGAGCGGGAGAGAAGCGGCCGAGATATTGCAGATATTTTTCGGGCCAAGATAGAGCGCAGGAGCCGCGTCACGCAGGGACTTCTGATCACTCAGGCCGGCATCGCCTCGACAACGTTGGACACCTACTCTGTGCAGAGTCCGTTTATGGTTGTTACGGGTATGGAAATATACAGTGTCCTCGACGGGCGAACTGATTTGAGAAGAATGCTAGAAACGAAGAAGGATCATCTGTCTCAAACCGGTTCCTGCTTTTATGACTACTTGAAGCAACACTAACTCCCGCAAAAATCTCATGTCAAAAGTAGCTGTTCCTCAAAGGTTGGCCGCGAACAAATAGTATGTATCGCTAGTCTCACTAGCCCCATGGTTCCCACGTGGCGGGGATTCACAGCTCCGATTCGAGTTCCCAAGTGCGTCGATAGATGGGTCCGCCACCGGTCCGACTAGCTACGTCGCGTGCGTCTTGCAGAGACGAGCAAGGTTCCGACTAGGTAGGGCCCGACCCCCGATGCGTCCACATTCCGCGGGTCGGTCCCTCAACGGCAAGACAACTCTGCGATGGGGCGGTAAACTACGCAGCCACTACATCGGACGCAGATGGGGCGGAGAACCCATCACAATGGTCTGCGTCGACAACCACGTCGACATCAAAATAACCTTCACCGGGGCACAAATCGCCGCCTACACACTCACCGAAGAAAAGATCTATTACAACAAGAAAGACAACGAACTCAACCCCCAGCGGGGCAACCAAAAATTAAAAGTCTCGAGACACCGACCGGAACGATGTCTCGAGACTTCACATGGTGCCCCAGAGTGGATTCGAACCACCGACACCGGCTTTAGGAGAGCCGTGCTCTATCCCCTGAGCTACTGGGGCGGGGTTGCGTGTGCAACTTGGCTAATCATAGCAGTGGGGCAGGAGCGCCCCGAAATGGCTGGGGTGTGGGTTAGCTTTCGGCCAATTCCTTCTGCTTATTGCGCACGGAGGAAGCTGGTGGGTTGGTCTCGTGGGTGCCGTCGGAGTAGAGGACAGTGGGGATGATGCGGTTGCCGTCGTTGACGGATTCGATCCAGGCATTGATGTCGTCGGCGTTTTCACCCTCGACGTCGACAAGCTCGTATGGAGTTTCGGTGCGGTCCAAGTTCTTGATGAGCTTGGCGCAGAAGGGGCACCAGTCGGCGTAGAAAATGGTGACGTCGGAGTTGGTTTCGGGGGTTTGTACAGTCATTAGGCTGTATCCTTTCGGTCGTAGGTTAAAAAGCGGTACTTGATGGGGAGGTCGCTGGCCTCTTTGTCCGGCAGCGCGAGGTGGCCCTTGGCGGAGGTGAGCCAGTCGGTGCTGTGGGCCAGGCCGAACTCCTCGGGGATGGCGGGGGCGTAGATGGATTTATCGCCGTAGGTGCTACCGATATTAACGCCCATGAGGGTGACCTCAATGCGGTCCACTTGGTCCAAAGTAGCGGTGTAGATTTGGCCGCCGCCGAGAACCCAGGCGTCGGAAAGCGAGGGCATCGCGGTAAGCACCTGGGCGCCGGCGGACCACTGGCCGGGCGTGCGGGAGGAGAGCACGTAGTTCTCGCGGCCGGGAAGCGGGCGGAACTTGGGGTTGAGGGACTCCCAGGTTTTCCGTCCCATGATGACCGGCGCGCCCATGGTCACGTCCTTAAAGTGCTTGAGATCCTCCGGCACGTGCCAGGGCATCTGCTCGCCATCGCCAATGATGCCGTCCAGGGACTGTGCCCAGATTGCGCCCAACATTAGACGGACACCTGCGCCTTGATGGTGGGGTGGGGGTCGTAGCCCTCAATCTCAAAATCGGTGAAGTCATAGGAGAACATGTCTTCCGCCTTGTGGAGGTTGAGTTGCGGGTAGGGGCGCGGCTCGCGGGAAAGCTGTTCTTTGACCTGCTCCACATGGTCGTTATAGATATGGCAATCGCCGCCGGTCCAGATGAGCTCGCCCACCTTGAGGCCAGCCTGCTGGGCAAACATGTGGGTCAGCGCCGCGTAGGAGGCGATATTAAAGGGAACGCCCAAAAACATATCGGCCGAGCGCTGATAGACCTGCATAGACAAGGTGCCATCGGCCACGTAGAGCTGGAAGAGCAGGTGGCAGGGCATCAGAGCCATCCTGTCTAGCTCCGCGACGTTCCATGCAGAGACCAAGTTGCGGCGGGAATCCGGGTTATTCTTCAGAGTGTCGAGCGCCTGCTGGATCTGATCGATGTGCTGCCCGTCCGGGGTGGGCCAGGAGCGCCACTGCACGCCGTAGACTGGTCCTAGCTCGCCGTTCTCATCCGCCCATTCGTTCCAGATGCGGACCTTATTGTCCTGCAGGAACTTAATATTGGACTCGCCTTTGAGGAACCACAAAAGCTCGCCCAACACCGCATGGAAGTAGACCTTCTTGGTGGTCAGCAGCGGGAAGGACTCGGCCAAGTTATAGCGCAGCTGCGCACCAAAAATAGAACGCGTGCCGGTGCCGGTGCGATCGCCTTTGGGGGTGCCGGTCTCTAGGACCTTCTTCAGCAGATCCTCATACGGGGTCTCAATCATGCGCACTAGTTTAGAATACGCCGTGCTCCGCGGCAAAGGCCTGGGCGTGCTCCAAGATTTCATCCTTCAGCTCGGGGCGGCAGATGAGGATGTCCGGGATGAAGGTGTCCTCATTATTGAAGCGGATTTCGGAGCCGTCGAGGCGGCAGCAGTGCAGGCCGGCCGCCTGGGCGACGCCCACCGGAGCGGCCTGATCCCACTCGTACTGGCCACCGGCGTGGATATAGCCGTCATAATCGCCGAGCAGCACGTGCATGGCCTTGGCGCCCGCAGAGCCGACGCCCACGATTTCATAGCCCATTTTCTCCGCAATGTAGTCGGCTACCTTGGGCGGGCGATTGCGGGAGACAACGAACTTCTTGGACAGCGGGCCGGTGACCGCCCGGACGTCCGAGGACTTAAAAGTAACGCCGAGATCCGGCAGGCCTACCGCCGCGTGGATGGGGATACCGTTTTCTACTAGGGCGATGTGCACGGCCCAGTCCTGGCGGCCGGTGGCGAATTCCTTGGTGCCGTCGAGCGGGTCCACGATCCATACGCGGTCCTTCTTCAAACGGGCTAGGTCATCGGAGGCTTCCTCAGAGAGCATGCCGTCCTGGGGACGGTGCTGCTCGAGGACGCGGGAGATCCATTCTTGGGCGGCTTCATCGCCGGCGTCGCCAAGCGAAAGGCCCCGTAGCAGGCCCCCGTTGCGCACGCCTTTCAGGATCTCACCGCAGCCCTGGGCGAGGGAATTGGTCAGGCGGGAATCAGAAATCTCGACGGTCATGGTGCCCACATTACAACGCGGACTAGAGTGTGGGCATGCCAGAAAACATCCTCGACCGCTTCCGGCCCCAAGTAGCGCAGTGGTTTAAGGATGTATTTGCTGCTCCTACCGCCGTGCAGGCGCAGGCCTGGGAGAAGATTTCCCGTGGCGAGCACGCCCTTGTGGTGGCTCCTACCGGTTCTGGTAAGACGCTCGCCGCGTTCTTGTGGGCGCTGAATAATTTGGTCGAGCGCGAGGGGCAGCTGGCGCTGCCGGTGGGGTCAGGGACAACTGGATCCGCCGCCGGGGTGAAGGTGCTGTATATCTCGCCGCTCAAGGCGCTGGGCGTGGACGTGGAAAATAACCTGCGCGCCCCGCTGACCGGCATCGCGCGCACTGCGGAGAACCTAGGGCTGGAGGTGCCGGATATATCGGTAGGCGTGCGCTCGGGCGATACGCCTTCCGCGGAGCGTGCGCAGCAGGTGCGCACGCCGCCGGATATCTTGATTACCACCCCGGAGTCGGCCTATTTGATGCTGACCTCCAAGGCGGCGGGGATTTTAAAGACGGTGGATACCGTCATCATCGATGAGATCCATGCCCTAGCCGGTACCAAGCGCGGCGTGCATCTGGCTCTGACTTTGGAGCGCCTGCAGCAGGTGGCAGGAGACTTCCAGCGCATTGGACTTTCCGCCACCGTGCGGCCGCTGTCTGCGGTATCAAACTTCTTGGGCGGCAACCGGCCGGTGGAAATTGTGGCGCCGGCCGCGGAGAAGAAGTGGCAGCTGGACGTGCATGTGCCGGTGGAGGATATGTCCGATCTCCCCACGCCGGAGCAAGGCTCCACCATTGGGGAGATGACGGTGGATGATGCGATTGGCATCAGCTCTCCTTCCGTGGATGAATCCGCGCTGCCCACGGCCAAGTCCATCTGGCCGTTTATTGAGGATGACCTCTATGCGGAAATCATGGCGCATCGCTCCACGTTGGTATTTGTAAACTCTCGGCGCACCGCCGAGCGACTGACCAGCCGGCTCAATGAGCTCTATGCACAAGAGCACGATCCGGATTCGCTCTCGCCTGAGACTCGGCGCGACCCAGCCCAACTGATGAAACAGGTCGACGTCGCCGGCAAGGCCCCGGCGGTCATCGCCCGCGCCCACCACGGCTCGGTATCCAAGGACGAGCGGGCGATGACAGAGACGATGCTGAAGGAGGGCACGCTCAATGCCGTGGTGGCCACAAGCTCGCTGGAGCTGGGCATCGATATGGGTGCCGTGGAGCTAGTCGTGCAGGTGGAATCGCCGCCCTCCGTGGCCTCCGGGCTGCAGCGCGTGGGCCGCGCCGGGCACTTTGTGGGCGCGGTTTCGCACGGCTCCTTTTATCCCAAGCACCGCGCGGATCTGGTGCAGTCCACGCTGACGGTATCGCGCATGCGCGCCGGGCTCATTGAGGAAATGCATACCCCGCGCAACCCGCTGGACGTACTGGCGCAGCAGACAGTGGCGGCCGTGGCCGCGGCCGGCGAGGACGGGCTCGATGCCGATGAGTGGTACGAGATGGTCCGCCGGGCCTGGCCCTACCGCGATCTAGCGCGGGAAGTCTATGACTCCGTGCTGGACTTGGTAAGCGGTGTGTATCCGTCCACGGACTTTGCGGAACTTAAACCCCGCGTGGTCTATGACCGTGTGACGGGAGTAATGACCGCGCGGCCTGGCGCCCAGCGCGTGGCCGTGACCAGTGGCGGCACGATTCCGGATAGGGGCATGTTTGGCGTATTCCTCTATACCGGTTCGGGCGAGGGCTCCGGTGGTGCTCCGCGCCGGGTGGGCGAGCTGGATGAGGAGATGGTCTACGAGTCCCGGGTGGGCGATGTGTTTACCTTGGGCGCTACCAGTTGGCGCATCGAGGACATCACTCGCGACCAGGTGTTGGTCACGCCCGCACCGGGGCATACCGGGCGCCTGCCGTTTTGGAATGGCGATGGCGCGGGCCGCCCCTATGAGCTGGGCAAGGCGTTGGGCGAGTACCGCCGCGAGGTATTTTCGTCGCCGGATATCATTGCAGATGCCGATGATAATGCGCGCTCCAATATCGTGGCCTATTTGCAGGAGCAGAATGAAGCCACCGGTGTCATCCCGGATGAAAAGACTTTGGTGCTTGAGCGCTTCCGCGATGAGCTAGGCGATTGGCGTGTGGTGCTGCATACCCCGTTTGGCCGGCCGGTCAACTCCGCGTGGGCACTTGCGGTGGGGGCCAGGGTAGGCGAGCGCACCGGCATGGATCCGCAGGCCGTGGCCGGTGATGACGGCATCGTGCTGCGCCTGCCGGAAGCAGAATCCGAGCCCGATGGAGCCATTTTTGCCTTCGACGCGGATGAGATTGCCGATATCGTGGCCGAGCAAGTGGGCAATTCTGCGCTCTTTGCCTCCCGCTTCCGCGAGTGCGCGGCCCGCGCGCTGCTTTTGCCCAGGCGCAATCCCGGCAAGCGCGCGCCGCTGTGGCAGCAGCGCCAGCGTGCCGAGCAGCTTTTGGACGTCGCCCGCAAGTACCCGTCCTTTCCCATCATCTTGGAGACGGTGCGCGAGTGTGTGCAGGACGTCTACGATGTCCCAGCTCTTACGGAAGTCATGCGGGAGCTGGGGCACCGCCGCATCCGCATCGCGGAGGTCACCACCGAGCAGCCTTCGCCCTTTGCCTCCTCGCTGCTGTTTAACTACACCGGCGCATTCATGTACGAGGGCGATTCCCCGTTGGCGGAAAAGCGCGCGGCCGCCTTGGCCCTCGATCCAGCGCTTCTAGCCAAGCTCCTCGGTACGGTGGAGCTGCGCGAGTTGCTCGATCCAGAGATCATCGCCGAGGTCCATGCCCAGTTGCAGCGCACCGATCCCTCGCGTCGGGCCCGCACCACCGAGGAGGTTGCGGACCTGCTCCGCGTGCTCGGGCCGATTCCCGTCGACGAGCTGGGCGAGCACACCGACGTGCCGTTATCTGCCCTGGACCAGCTGGGCACCCGGATTATGCGCGTGCGCATTGGCGGGCGCGAGCACCTAGCGCAAGCGCAGGATGCGCCCCTGCTTCGCGACGCCCTGGGTATCCCCATTCCTCCCGGCATCCCTGCCCAAGTGGCCACCATTTCTGATGCCTTGCCGCAGCTGGTCTCGCGGTGGGCGCGCACCCGTGGTCCGTTTGTGCTGCGAGATCTCACCGAGGCCTTCGGCATTTCCGTCTCCGCCGCGCACACCGTTCTCGGCGCGCTTGATGGGGTAGTAGAAGGCCGCTACCGCCAGGGGGTGGAGGAGCAGGAGTACTGCGCCGCCGCGGTGTTGAAGACCATTCGCTCGCGCTCGCTCGCCGTCGCTAGGGCTGCTACCGAGCCGGTCTCGGGCGCTACCTTCGCCCGTTTCTTGCCGGAGTGGCATAGCATCGCACCGGCCGGAAAGCGCCCGGCCCTGCGCGGTGCCGATGGCGTCTTTTCCGTCATCGAGCAGCTCGCCGGGGTGCGCCTGCCTGCCTCTGCGTGGGAATCGCTCATCCTGCCCGCCCGGGTGGGCGATTATTCACCCACCATGCTCGATGAGCTCACTTCCAATGGCGAGGTGCTCATTGTGGGTGCTGGCAAGGCCGGCGCGGCCGACCCCTGGATCATGCTGTTGCCCTCAGACTATGCTGCTCAACTCGCTCCGGAAACGGATGCTGAGGGCGTCAGCATGGTGCAGCGCTCCATCCTCGATGTCCTCGGCCGCGGCGGTGGCTTCCTCTTTGCCGATATTGCCGCCGAGGCCCCCGGGACCACCGAGGAGACCCGCGAGGCCCTCTGGGGGTTAGTAGAGATGGGCCTGGTGAGTCCCGATTCTTTCGCGCCTATTCGCACCCGACTGTCTTCCGGCGGTTCCCGCTCGGGCCGCACCGCGCATCGCTCGAAGCGGCGGCCCACTCGCTCCCGCCTGCGCATGGGTCGTACCTCCTTCGCCCAGGCGCAGAATGCCGCGGGCGCGGGGACCCCGCCCGATGTCATGGGCCGGTGGTCGCTCGCGGTACCAGCCTCTACCGATGCCACCTCCCGGTCCGTCGCCCACGGCGAGGCCTGGCTCGACCGCTACGGCGTGCTCACCCGCGGCTCCGTCGTGGCCGAGGATGTGCTCGGCGGTTTCGCGCTGGCCTATAAGGTGCTCTCCGGTTTTGAGGAATCCGGCAAGGCCATGCGCGGCTACGTCATCGATGGGCTCGGCGCTGCGCAATTCTCGACCCCCGCCATCATCGACCGCCTGCGCGGCTTGGCCGATTCCCCGGATGTTACCGGTTGGCCGTCTGGTACCACCGAGCCCGAGACCTTTGTCCTCGCCGCCTGCGACCCGGCCAATCCCTACGGTGCGGCCCTGCCGTGGCCGCAGCGCGACGACGCCGACGGCAAAGCCACCGGCGGGCCCACCCGTTCGGCCGGTGCGCTGGTAGTGCTTATCGACGGCCTACCCATCGCCCACCTCACCCGCGGCGGCAAAACCCTCACCACCTTTATCGAATCGCTGCCCGATGGCATCGACCCCGCCGAGGTATATCCCCGCTTGGTTTCCGCGCTCACGGACATGGTGGCGAGGGGAGCGCTGTCCCCGTTGGTCGTCGAAAAGTGCAATGGCAGCCCCATCCATAAAACCGATGCGGCGGCCCACCTGCGCGACGCCGGCGCCGGGATTACGCCTAAGGGCGTGCGCATCTCCGCCCGCGCCGCCGCTCCGCGCACCCCGCGCGCAGGACGCCGGGCCTCCGAGGCCATCGAAGAGCTCAGCTTTGATGATCCGCCGCCCGCTCCGCGCAATAATGGAAGCTTCCGCCCGCGCGGCGGGTACCGCCGCTAAAGCCACCTAGGAGGTGTTATGCCCGAAGGCGATTCCGTCCTGCAGCTATCCAACCGACTGCAGTTCATGGCCGGCCGCGAGGTGACCGGTTGCTCTGTGCGCGTGCCACGCTATGCCACCGTTCACCTCGACGGCATGGTGTGCGAGCGCGTCTGGCCCTATGGCAAGCACCTCTTCATGCAATTCGACCAGACCATCGTGCACACCCACCTCAAGATGGACGGCACTTGGGCCATCCACTACGCAGGCGATCGCTGGCGCAAGCCTGGGCATACCGCCCGCATCGTGCTGCAGCTGGCCAACTCCCCGCGCGATATCGAGGTCGTTGGCCACCAGTTGGGCTTTGTGGACATCTATCCCGCTGACCACTACCACCAGCGCATCGCTCACCTCGGCCCGGATATTCTCGACCCCGACTGGGACCGCGAGGAGGCCCTGCGCCGGCTTAACTCCCAGCCGCAGCGAGCCATCGGAGCGGCGCTGCTAGACCAAAAAGTCGTAGCGGGGATCGGCAATGAATACCGCGCCGAGGCGTGTTTCTTGGCCGGCGTGCACCCGGCCACACCGGTGGCCGAGGTAGATACCGACCGCATCCTCGATATCTCTCGGCGCATCATGTGGGGCAACCGCGCCTCCCCGGTGCGCGTAACCACGGGGGTGCGCCGCGCCGGGGAGACCACCTATGTCTTCGGCCGCAATCGCAAGCGCTGTCGTCGCTGCGGCACGTTCATCACCAAGGGCGCGCTCGGCGGGGTGGACCGCGGAGGTGATGAAGGTGAACTCGAGCGCATCATCTGGTGGTGCCCGCATTGCCAGCCTTTTCACCCCGCGCAGTAAGACGACCGCGCTAGTGTGGGGGACATGCGTACCTTTCTTAACATCATTTGGTTCATCACCGGCGGGTTCCTCCTAGCCTTGGCCTACTTCATCTTTGGCATCATCGCCTGCATCTTCATCGTCACCATCCCCGCGGGCGTCGCATCGTTCCGCATGGCTAATTTCGCCCTGTGGCCATTTGGCCGCTCGGTGGTGCAGCCGGTAAAGGGCAGCGGCTCCATGTCCACCTTTTCCAACGTCGTCTGGTTCGTGGTCGCCGGCCTGTGGCTGGCCATTGGCCACGTCACCACCGCGGCGGCACAGGTAGTGACCATCGTGGGCATCCCAGCCGCGCTGGCCAACCTGAAGATGATCCCGGTGACCTGCTTCCCGTTCGGCCGCAAGATTGTGGACTCTGATCACATCCCATTCGGCTGGGAGCCGATGGTCAAGCTCTAAACCGCATTCCGCTGACAAAACAAGCACGTTCTGCCTAATGTTCCTTTGATTTGGGGCAGAACGTGCTTGTTTTACATCGCCGTGGGGCAAGCGAGGCCATAAAGCAGCCGCGTTATCCGCCTCGCCGAGTAGGTGAGAGGGGATAACGCGGCTCAAAGTGTGCCTTTAGCGGTTGGAGCGGTACCAACCGATGAGCTCATCGGTGGACTGGTCGCCGGAGTTGGCGGCCTCAGCGCCGGAGACGGCCGGCGCCAGGTCATTAGCCTGCTGCTTGCCCAGCTCCACGCCCCACTGGTCGAAGGAGTTGATATCCCAGATAACGCCCTGGGTGAACACGATGTGCTCGTAGAGCGCGATGAGCGCGCCGAGGGTCTGCGGGGTGAGTTCCTCGGCCAGGATGGTGGTGGTCGGGCGGTTGCCCGGCATGACCTTGTGCGGCACGACGGCCTCGTCTACGCCCTCGGCCGCGATTTCTTCTGCGGTCTTGCCAAAGGCCAGCACCTTGGTCTGGGCAAAGAAGTTGCCCATGAGCAGGTCATGCATGGAACCAGAGCCATCGGCGGTGGGGAAGTCCTGCTTCGGGCGGGCAAACCCGATGAAGTCCGCCGGGATGAGGCGGGTTCCTTGGTGCATGAGTTGGAAGAAGGCGTGCTGGCCATTGGTGCCCGGCTCGCCCCAGTAGATTTCCCCGGTGGATGGGGCGGTAACCGCGGTGCCGTCGCGGCGCACGGACTTGCCATTGGATTCCATGGTCAGCTGCTGCAGGTAGGCCGGGAAGCGGCCGAGGTCCTGGGAGTAGGGGAGCACGGCGTGGGTCTGGGCGCCGAAGAAGTTGGTGTACCAGACCCCCAAGAGACCCATGAGCGCGGGGACGTTTTCTTCCAGTGGGGTGGTGCGGAAGTGCTCGTCCATGGCGTGGAAACCCTCGAGGAAGCGCATAAAGTCCATCGGGCCAATGGTGCACATGAGGGACAGGCCGATGGCGCAATCCACGGAGTAGCGGCCGCCGACCCAATTCCAGAACGGGAACATGTTCTCGGTATCGATGCCGAACTCGGCTACCTTCTCCGCATTGGTGGACACGGCGACGAAGTGCTTGGCTACGGCGGATTCGTCACCATCGAATTGCTCGATGAGCCAGCGGCGCGCGGCGTGCGCATTGGTTAGCGTCTCCTGGGTGGTAAACGTCTTGGACGCGATGATGAATAGGGTAGATTCTGCATCCAGGCCATCGAGTGTGGCGGCCATATCGGCCGGGTCAACGTTGGAGACGAATTCGGCGGAGATGCCGGCGACCTCATAGGAGCGCAGTGCCTTGGCCGCCATCGCTGGTCCGAGGTCGGAGCCACCGATGCCGATATTGACTACCTTTTTGATGGTGTGGCCGGTATGCCCGAGCCACGAGCCGGAGCGCAGCGCGGTGGCGAAATCGCGCATGCGGCCTAAGACCTCGTGGACATCGGCGGCGACGTCCTGGCCGTCAACGCTCAAGTCATCTTCGGCCGGGATGCGCAATGCGGTGTGCAGCACGGCGCGATCCTCGGTGTTATTGATGTGCTCGCCGGCGAACATGGCATCGCGGCGGGCCTCAAGGTCGGCGGCCTTGGCTACTTCCACCAGCTGCTTGACGACGTCCCCGTCGATCAGATTCTTCGATAGATCGACGTGCAGGCCGGCGGCGTCGAAAGTGAAGTTGCGGGCGCGGTCTGCATCGGCGGCGAAAAGCTCGCGGAGGTTGAGGTCCTTTTTATCCTCATATACTTTCGCGAGCTCGCTCCACTGGGCAGATGCGGTGATATCCATGATGGTTGGCCTTTCTGGCAACTAGCGCATTGGCAACATTTACCCCTCCCACCGTAGTCCAGAAAGCACTACCGCGTCGGGCCGTCTTAGAGGATGAGAGCGCCTGCCCAGCCGGCAATAAGCAGCGGAATATTGAAGTGGATGAAGGTGGGAATGACCGAGTCGCGGATGTGGTCGTGCTGGCCATCCGCGCCCAAGCCCGCGGTAGGGCCGAGGGTGGAATCGGAGGCGGGAGAGCCGGCGTCGCCAAGCGCGCCTGCGGTGCCAATAAGCGCCACGGTGGCCGCGGGGCTAAAGCCCAACGACATGCACAGCGGCACATAGATAACGGAGATGATGGGCAAGGTGGAAAAGGAAGAGCCGATGCCCATGGTGACCACTAAGCCCACCACCAGCATCGCGCCGGCGGAAAGGACCTTATTGGTGCCAAAGAGGTTGGCGGTGGCATCCACCAGCGGGCCGACCTCATTGGTCGCCGTCATGACCGAGGCGAACCCCTGGGCGGTTATCATGATGAAGCCGATGAGCGCCATCATCTTCATGCCATTGGTAAAGACATCGTCCGCGTGCTTCCAATCCACCGCGCCGGTAAGCAGCAAAATTCCTAAGCCGGTCAGCGCGCCGACCATGAGGCCATCGGATTCGAAGTCGAGCGCCTGCATGACAATCTGCACCGCAAAGGTGGCAATGATGGCCACGACGGAAACCCACACCTTATAAGCAGAGGGGGCCTCTTGGTGCTCCTCAGCCGCGATGGGCAGGTTTTCATAGTCGCGCGGTTTGCGGTAGCTAATGAAGATGGCGATGAGTAGGCCGGCGAGCATGCCGAGCGCCGGCACGCCCATGATCTGCATAATATTGATATCGGAGGTATCAAGCCCAGCCTGCTGGATATTAAAGAGCAGAATATCGTTCAAGTAAATGGAGCCGAAGCCCACCGGAATGAACATGTAGGTGGTGATAAGGCCGAAGGTCAGGCAGGTGGTAATCAGCCGGCGGTCCAGGCGCAGCTTATTCATCACTGTCAGCAGCGGCGGGATGATGAGTGGAATGAAGGCAATGTGGACTGGGATGAGGTTCTGGCTCATCACGGACATGGCGATGAGCCCGAGGATGAGCATCCACTTGGTGGCCAGGGCGGTCTTGGGGTCTGCTTCGCCGCTGCCGCCGAGCTTGCGGATGAGGAAATTAGCCAGGACCTGTGGCAGCCCGGCCGAGGCTACGCCCATGGCAAAAGCGCCCAAGAGGGCATAGCTTAGGGCAATCTTGGCGCCGCCGCCCAAGCCGTCTTGGAAGGCAACCATGGTGGCATCAAGCCCCATGCCGGACATGAGCCCGCCGACGATGGCGCCTAAGAAGAGCGCTACCACCACATGCACGCGCAGGAGGGCGAGCACGAGCATGACTATGACGGCGACGAGAACTGCATTCATGCTAATTCAGGGTACTGCATAGTATCGGCTGGCCAGTAATTATTCGGCTAACCCAGCCGGCCGCGGCCCATGCGCAGCAGCGCCGACGCGATGGTGGGTCCTTCCTCACCGAGTTCATCGCGAAACTGATTCAAAATAGCGATCTCGCGGGTGTGGACCAGGCGGGTGCCGCCGGAGTTCATGCGGGTGCGGCCAATGGCTTGGGAGACTTCCGCGCGGCGCTTGGCGGCATCCAAGATGATGCGGTCCATGCGGTTGATTTCTTCGCGATACTGCTGGATCTCCGCATCAGATAGGGGATCGTCCGTGCCCGAAGGCGTGCGGATGTCCAAGCCGTTATCGACGATGCCCTTGTTATCTTCTGCGGTCATAAGACCATATTGTGCCACCCGCCCGCGCAAAAGGAAATAGCAGCTCGCACGGCGGATACGGGGCGTGTCCGGTGGGGCTAGTAGGTTGGAAGGCATTATGAACGAAAACTCTCCTTTTAGCCCTTCCCCGTCCACCGGCGGTGCCTCGAACCCTAGTCCCTTTGGCGGCTTCGGCGCACCGCGCGCAGCGAGCACGCAATCCGAATCCCCCGATGCCTTGACCGAGGGCCTCAACCCACAGCAGCTGGAGGCCGTTACCCACTCGGGCAGCCCGCTGCTCATCGTGGCCGGCGCTGGTTCCGGCAAGACCGCCGTGCTTACCCGCCGCATTGCCTATCTCATGCGCCATCGCGGGGTAAATCCGTGGGAGATCCTCGCCATTACCTTTACTAATAAGGCCGCCGCGGAAATGAAGGAGCGCGTGGGCGGGCTGGTTGGCCCCGTGGCCGAGCGCATGTGGGTATCTACCTTCCACTCCATCTGTGTGCGCATCTTGCGCCAAAACGCGCAGCTGGTGCCGGGTCTTAATACCAATTTCACCATTTATGATGGCGATGATGCCCGCCGGCTATTGTCCATGATTGCTAAGGATATGCAGCTGGATCTGAAGAAGTACACCCCGCGCGTGCTGGCTAATCAGATTTCTAATCATAAAAATGAGCTCATCGGTCCCGAATCCGCACTGGAAAAGGCGCAGCAGACCAAGAACCCATTTGAGACCACCGTGGCCCAGGTCTATGCCGAATACCAGCGCCGCCTGCGTGCGGCCAATGCCGTGGACTTTGATGATCTCATCGGTGAGGTGGTGCGGATCTTCACTCAGCACCAGCAGGTGGTGGATTTTTATCGCCGGCGCTTTAAGCACGTACTAATTGACGAATACCAGGACACCAACCACGCCCAGTACGCCCTGGTTGCCGCGCTCGTGGGCAGGGGAGAGCTCGGCCCCGATGCCCCCGAGCTGTGCGTAGTGGGCGATTCCGATCAGTCCATTTATGCCTTCCGCGGCGCGACCATCCGCAATATTCAGGAATTTGAGCGCGACTACCCGCAGGCGCACACCATCTTGCTGGAGCAGAATTATCGCTCCACCCAGACCATTCTCAACGCGGCCAATGCCGTTATTGCCAAGAATGAGAACCGCCGCGAGAAGAACCTGTGGACCGCTCACGGCGAGGGCGAGCAGATCGTAGGCTACGTTGCCGATAATGAGCACGATGAGGCGCGCTTCATCGCCTCTGAAATCGACTCTTTGGCGGATAAGGGTCGCAGCTATTCCGATATCGCGGTCATGTACCGCACCAATAATGCCTCCCGTGCGCTGGAAGATATCTTTATCCGCTCCGGAATTCCGTACAAGGTGGTGGGCGGCACGCGCTTTTATGAGCGGCGCGAAATCCGCGATATGGTGGCCTACCTGCGCATCTTAGACAATCCAGACGATACGGTGAGCCTGCGCCGCATTATCAACGTGCCCAAGCGTGCCATTGGTGACAAGGCGCAGGGGCATATTGCCCTCCATGCGGAAAACCACGGCATTAGCTTTGGCAAGGCGCTTGCCGATGTCCCTCGGGGCGACGTCCCTGGCCTGGGCACTCGGGCCATTAACGCTGTCACCAAATTCAACGACATGATGGAGGGCATCCGCAACCAGATCCCGTCCATGCGCGATGAGGTTACCGGCCAGCCGGATTTGGGCGAGCTGCTTTCCGCCATTTTGGATGCCACGGGATACAAGGCGGAATTGGAAAATTCGAATGACCCGCAGGACGGTGCCCGCCTGGATAACCTCAACGAGTTGGTATCGGTGGCCCGCGAATTCACCTCAGAGGCGGCCAACCAGCTTGCCGCCTCCGGTGCGGATGCAGTGGACCCCTCCGAGCTAGTAGAGGAGGGCGAAGCCGCGCCCGGCTCGTTGCAGGCATTCTTGGAAAAGGTGTCGCTGGTGGCCGATGCTGACCAGATCCCTGATTCTGAGACCGGTGTGGTCACCATGATGACTTTGCACACCGCAAAGGGCCTCGAGTTCCCCGTGGTCTTTTTGACCGGCTGGGAGGATGGCCAATTCCCGCATATGCGCTCACTGGGTGACCCGAAAGAATTAAGCGAGGAGCGCCGCCTCGCCTATGTGGGCATTACCCGCGCTCGCGAGCAGTTGTATCTTACCCGCGCCATTTTGCGCTCGGCGTGGGGCAATCCGGTGACTAATCCCGCCAGCCGCTTCCTCGGCGAGGTCCCAGAAGACCTCATCAACTGGCGGCGCGAAGACTCCGATAGTTCCCTGACCGGCGCGTGGGGCGAGGACGACTACCAATATGGTCGTTCCTACGGCCGCGATTGGTCCGGATGGGGCAGTGGTGGTTCCCGGTCCGGGTCGCGCGGTGGAGGGCGCGCTGCGTCTTCCCCATCGCAGCGCACCAGCAAGCCGGCGGCGACCTCGATGCCTAAGAACAATAACCTCAACCTAGCCGTGGGTGACCGCGTCAATCACGCTAAGTACGGGCTTGGAACTGTCATTGAGACGTCCGGCTCCGGCAAGCGCGCCACGGTCACCGTGGACTTTGGTTCTTCCGGTAAGGTCCGGCTGATGCTCATCGGCGGAGTGCCGATGGAAAAGCTTTAGACCGAAATGCCGCGCTCGTTGAACCAGGAAACTGGGTCAACGGCGGCGCCTCCGCCTGGGTGAATCTCAAAGTGGAGGTGCGGGCCAGTGGAGTGGCCCTCGTTGCCAATGCCCGCGATTTCCTGACCCGCGGTCACGCGCTCGCCCACATTTACCTTGAGCAGGTCTGCCGGCATGTGACCGTAGACGGAGATGGTGCCGTCATCGTGCTGGATGCGGATCCAGTTGCCAAAGCCCTGCGCTGGACCGGAGTTGATGACGGTGCCGTCCATGACCGCGTGAATCGGGGTGCCCACCGGGTTAGCTACGTCGATGCCGTTGTGCATCGTGCCCCAGCGCTGGCCGAAGCCAGAAGTAAGCGTGCCGGAGGTAGGAAAGACCACGGTATTGCCCGCGGAGTCCGTGCCGCGCTTCGTGGTGAGTCCCGAGTGATTCCCCTGCGGTGCGAAAGCTTCCTCCAGGCCCGGTACAGCGCCCGGGTCTAGGACGATATTGACGCCGCCGGATTCGTTTCCATCTACCTGCGGAGTAGTCTCGCCGTTCAGTACGCCTACGGTGGTGGTGGCTAGGCCAACAAGGGCGTCGACCACGCCGGCGTTATCTACGTTCGTAGCGGTGGGCTCGGAAGAGCCGTCCGATACGTCCACGCTAGCCACTGGCTCTGCAGCAAAAGCGGTGGTGCCGGTAGCAAGTACGGTGCCAAGCGTAACGATGCTCAGCGCCACGTTCTTGCGCGCGCGGTTCATGCGCTTCATAGTTAAAGTCCTTTTCATGGCTGTGCATGGTCTTGGGACGCCCGCATCCTGGAGAGGGCGACGTCTTTCAACTGCCAACCGCGACACGCCGAAAGTCGAAATACTTGCGCTCGTGATCGCTCGTGGCAACGAGTTAAAAGTTAGCCCGCTCGAACGGCCCGCGCAATCTTAAAAAACGCTGGTAGAGGCGGAAATAATTCGAAATTATTCGAACATGCCAGCTTGTTGCGCGTGTTGCGAATGTGACTCGAGTGGCGTCTGTAAAGTATTGGTTTAGGGTCTGGGGGTGGACCTTGGGGGTGGCGTCCATGGCTTGGGGCTGCGGTCTCGTGCGTAATCGGCGGCTGAAAGTTGAAAATATCCACTCACCTGCGACAAGTCTGCGCGCTGGACTTGCCTGAATGTACTTCTGGCGCCCTTGTGGGGCCGTGGTGAGGGTCTAGCTGGTGCTGTGTTCACTAGTGGCAGCGGAGTCCTCAGGTGGCGCCAAGGGTCGTGTAGGGCGCCCTAGGGATGGTCTAGGGCGTCGTTGAGGCAAGCCCATCTGCCTGTGCGTGCTGTGGGCGGGGGAGGGCATCTGTGGACATGAAAAAGCGCCGCAGGAAAGCCACTGCGGCGCTTAACAAGAAGGTGTTGGGGTGGGGGCCTTAGAGGTCGATGCCTCGCTCAGCCAGCCAAGGCTGCGGATCGATTGCCTCGCCACCGTTCGGGTGAACTTCGAAGTGGAGGTGGGAGCCGGTGGAAAAGCCCATCGAGCCCATGCCGGCGATCTTCTGGCCGGCATGCACGTGCTCGCCAACGGCCACGTCAAGAGTTTGCATGTGACCATAAACGGTCATGGTGCCGTCGTCGTGCATGATGCGGATCCACTGGCCAAAGCCGGAAGCTGGACCGGAGTCGATGACCGTACCATCCATGACGGCAAGGATTGGGGTGCCAGGAGAGTTGGCGATGTCGACGCCCTTATGGAAGGTGCCCCAGCGCATAGCGAATGGAGATGTGAATGCGCCTTCGGCAGGGCGAGCTACGGACGGAGCGCGAGCAGCCTCGTCGGCAGCGGCGCGCTCTTCAGAAGCCTGAATGGCCTTGTTGAGCTGATCGGTTAGATCGGCAACTGGCTTAGCTTCAGCAACGTTGAGGATCTGCGGGGTGGTATCAACCGGAGCCGCAGCAGTATCCTCCACCTGAGTGGAGTCGGAGGCGAGCTCGAAGTCAACGGACTGCGTCTTGGTGGTGGCCGCGTCATCGGACTGGATGTTTGCGGCGGCTGCGCCACCAACGCCGGCCGTGGAAACTGCACCTGCCGCAACCGTCATTACGGCAATGCGGCCCTTCGCGGTCTGCGAGGTGACAATCTTGCGATGGCGGCCGGCGCCACGCTGAACTTTGCTTCGCATTAGGTCTTCTTTCGTCATTTTCACAATCTGCGCAGAACGAGTGTTACGTCCCCACCGAGTTAGTTACGAGATTGTGACCTTCTTGTTACCAACGAGATGTAACAGTAGCGTCTCGAAAAGATAACAGCAACCCAAATTAAGGAATTTTCAGGCTCGCTTCGGGGAAATTGTCCACGAGCAGGCAAGATGTGGGACGTGGAATATCATTAGTGCGATAAAGATCCCACGCGATCGCCGCGTGCGTCACGCAAAACTAGCGGCTATTTCCCCCATAGTATTACAGTCAGAGTTAAGGGTGTGAAACCAGGGTAGATTTTATACTCCTTATATATCTGTATATCCCAGGTACAGGGGTTGCCCCGGTGATTTTGCGAGCGCCTCGTCGCGCCACCCCGATTTCACTTCCGGAAGGTGGCAAAGTGGACGCCGATGAACAAAAACACCAGCCCCCAATCTCGGTCAACGCCCCGCCCGCGTAGCCAGGCGCGGGGCCGTACAGTGCGCACGGAGCGCACCCCACGCGCGCCTCATCCCAGTGGGTCACGCCAGTCCTCTGGATCGGCGCAGCGCGTCGCTCGTAAGGCCGGCTCCAAGGCCAAGGCGCGCCGCACCCCCGCGCCGTTGACCAAAGCCGGGCGTATTCGCCGCATGCTCATTACGGCGGCAGTGCCCAACGTGGTTATTGTCCTTATCATTATGGCCATCGCGCTGGGTGGTCTCATGCTCGCCGGCTCTCCCATGGCGTGGTGGTACACCATCGTGGCGGAGGCCTGGATGGTCTTTAACCTCGCCCCAGTCTCTGCGGCCGATGTGCATATTTCCTTCCTGCCGGCCTTGCCAGCGCTCATCCTCGCCGCGGTGGTGGCGGTTCGTGTGCGCAGCGCGGTCAAACACAAGGTCAGCGTCAAGGACCTGCTGACTCTCTTGGCCTGTGTGCTCGGGGTCCCAGTGGTCTTTACCATCATCGCGTGGCTGATGCTGTGGGATGCGGGCAAGGTCTATGACGTCTCCCCGCCAAACCTGGCGCAGGCATTGTTGCGCGTTATTGTTCTGCATCTGGCAGCCATGGCGGCCGGTATGGGTTGGCGCTTGTGGCGGGCGTTGGCCAAGCGTTATGGAGTGCCGCGCCCGCTTGTCGACGCCACCCAGATCGCCCTTCGCTACCTCGCCTACCTGGCCATTGGTGCAGCCGCAGTCTTCGCGGTGGTATTCCTTGTCAATGTTTCCCGCCAGGGCGAGATGATGAATGACTATCCCACGATCTCCGGTTTAGGCATTGCCGGACTCGTGCTGCTGAGCGTTCTCTACATTCCCAATGCCATCGTGAGCACCGCGGCGGTATTGGTGGGCTCGGAGTTTTCCGTAGGTGAAGGCTCGGTAAGCCTCTTTAGCGCCCACCTCGTGCCGCTGCCGCCGCTGCCCATTACCGGCGGCATTCCAGCATCCGCGCCCAGCTGGGCGGTGGCGCTATTAATCGTCCCCCTCGGCGCTGCAATCTACTCGTTGTATAAGAAGCGTCCGAACTTTCAGGACGTACTAGTAGCTACGGTGGCCGCCGCAGTAATCATGCTGGCTGCCTGCTACCTCGTCAGCGGTGACCTTGGCTACTATGGCGCGACCGGCCCGCAGCTGTGGACTGCCGCAGGTCTTACCGCCCTGTGGATGGCCGTCGTTGGTTGCGCCGTTGCCGCAGGCTTCGCCTTCGTAGCCTGGCGCGCGGCCCGCACGGCACCAGTTGCGGACCCCGCCGATGATGTCACTACCGAGGCAACCGATGTAGCCGCCGCCGAAACCGACGAGGCTCCCACCGACTCGGAGCGCGAGCCCATCACCGATCCGGAAATCGTGGACGCCGAGGTAGTCGAGGACGAGCCCGAGGATTCCGCACCTGGCGAGGTCGTAGAGGAACCGGAAGAAGAGCAGGAAGAAAAGGGCACTCCAGCCGAAGAAACAGCGGAGGAGCCGGAAGAGGAACCGGAAAAAGAGGCTGAGGAGGGCGATGAAAGGGGCGTCGCCAAGCCGCTGAGCCAACAGTTCAAGGACCAAATGGGGGAGAGTGAGCAGGACTCTGCGGGCGAAGATTCCCCCGAGGAGGGGGAGAGGGGCTAGGCTATAGCGCGTGACTTCACCGATGCCTCCGCGCTATACCGCTGACCCTGAACGCCTCCGAGTGGTGGTGCTCGTTTCTGGAACGGGTTCCCTGCTACAAGCCATTGTGGATGCCCAGGCCGGGCATTACCAGGTAGTCAAGGTGGTGGCGGATAAGGAATGCCACGGTATTGCGCGCGCACAGGGCCACGGGATTGAAACCGAGGTCGTGGCGCTGGGTGCGGATCGCGCCGAATGGAATCAACGTCTGGTTGACGCAGTAGATGCTGCGCAGCCAGACGTTGTTGTTTCTGCGGGCTTTATGAAGATCCTGGGCCAGGAATTCTTGGACCGCTTCGAAGGCCGCACTATCAATACCCACCCGGCGCTACTGCCTGCCTTCAAGGGAGCGCACGCGGTGCGCGACGCCCTAGATTATGGCGTGAAGATCACTGGCTCTACCGTCCACTTTGTGGACGCGGGCGTGGATACCGGCTCCATTATCGCGCAGCGCCCCGTTGTCATTGACGCGGACGATGACGAGTCCACCCTCCATGAACGCATTAAACAAGTAGAGCGCGATCTCATCGTGGAGGTGCTGCGTGCAGCTAACGTCCACGACGAGAAACTAACTATTCAACTCGCAGACTAAGACTTTTCGAAAGGCTTAATCCTCCTCATGAGCGAAGACCGCAAGCAGGTAAAGCGCGCCCTTATCAGCGTGTACGACAAGACCGGGCTGGAGGATCTAGCCCGCGCCCTCGATAAGGCTGGCGTGGAAATCGTCTCCACCGGCTCCACCGCGAAGAAGATCGCTGACCTAGGCATCGAGGTCACTCCGGTAGAAAAGCTCACCGGCTTCCCGGAGTGCTTGGAAGGCCGCGTCAAGACGCTGCACCCGCGCGTGCACGCCGGCATCTTGGCCGATACCCGCAAGGAAGATCACCTCAACCAGCTCTCCGAGCTCGAGGTAGAGCCTTTCCAGCTCGTCGTGGTCAACCTGTACCCCTTCCGTGAGACGGTGGCCTCGGGCGCGGACTTTGATGGCTGCGTGGAACAGATCGATATCGGCGGCCCATCCATGGTGCGTGCGGCCGCCAAGAACCACCCGTCTGTTGCCGTTGTCGTGGATCCTTCCCGCTACGACGAGGCCGTGGAGGCCGTGAACAACGGTGGCTTCACCCTGGAGCAGCGCCGCGGCCTGGCGCGCGACGCCTTCCTGCACACCGCGGATTATGATGCTGCCGTCTCCGCGTGGTTCGTGGACCAGCTCAGCGAGGAGGGCCAAACCACCCCGCTGCGCTACGGCGAGAACTCTCACCAAGCGGCGACCGTCACCCGCATCGGTTCCAAGGGCCTTGCCAATGCCACCCAGTTCAATGGCAAGGAGATGAGCTACAACAACTACCAGGATGCGGATGCCGCGTGGCGCGCCGCATGGGATCACGAGCGCCCCTGCGTTGCGATTATCAAGCACACCAACCCCTGCGGCATTGCCGTGTCCGAGGAGTCCATCGCCGCCGCCCACCGCGCGGCGCACGCGTGCGACCCAATGTCCGCCTTCGGCGGCGTGATTGCCGTCAACCGCGAGGTCACCGTAGAGATGGCCGAGCAGGTTAAGGAGATCTTCACTGAGGTCATCGTCGCTCCTTCCTATGAGGACGGCGCCATCGAGGTGCTCAAGGCCAAGAAGAACCTGCGCGTGCTGCAGGCAGAGCACGAAGACCAGCACGAGGAGCGCAAGTACATCTCCGGCGGCGTGCTCACCCAAGAGCCAGACACCTACCAGGCCGAGGGTGATAACCCGGCCAACTGGACCCTGGCTGCGGGCGAGGCCCTCAACGAGTCCGACTTGGCTGAGCTCGAGTTCGCCTGGCGCGCCGTGCGCGCGGTGAAGTCCAACGCCATCTTGCTGGCCAAGGACAATGCCACCGTGGGCGTGGGCATGGGCCAGGTCAACCGCGTTGACTCCGCCAAGCTGGCCGTCGAGCGCGCCAACACCTTGGCCGATGGTGCCAACCGCACCGAGGGCTCCTTCGCCGCTTCTGACGCCTTCTTCCCGTTCGCCGATGGTTTGCAGGTGCTTCTCGACGCCGGCGTTAAGGCCGTTGTCCAGCCCGGCGGCTCCATCCGCGACGAAGAAGTCATCGCGGCAGCGAAGGAAGCCGGCGTTACTTTGTACCTGACCGGTACCCGCCACTTCGCGCACTAGCCTAAGCTAGACGCCATGACATTCCCTATCCGCCGGGCCTGGGGCCCGGCAGCCACCCTTATCGCCTGCGCGCTCACCCTGAGCGCCTGCGGCGACGAGGACGCGGCAGAAAATTCCCCTACCTTTGTCAACACCGAGGCCCGCGGCACGGCCGATCCCCTCTACGGTGAGACCACGTCCGCAGCGCCGGCGGCCTCATCCGCAGCACCAGCCGCCTCGTCTGCGCCTTCCTCTTCCACGGAGCCATCGGCCGCGGCACCCGCCGGTGACGTCCAAGCCGTGCTTGACCGCATCGTGGCCGAACACGGCGATGTGGGCATCGCCGTATCCGATGGCACCACCACCATTGAAGCGGGGCGCACCGCTCCCGAAGCCGCGTGGTCAACCTCCAAGGTGCCGGTGCTCATCGCGGCGAATCGCACGGGTGTGGCCGATAGTCAGCTAGTGTCCTCTGCAATCACCTACTCCGATAACGAGGCCGCCAAGGCCGCGTGGGCGGGGCTAGGGGAGGGCACCGCCGCCGCGCAGGCCGCACAAAGCGTCATTGCGGAGGCGGGCGATACCGCCACCCAAGTCCAATCCCAGGTCACCCGCCCGGAATTCACGGCCTTTGGCCAAACCATGTGGAGCGTGGGCAACCAAGCAAAGTTCATGGCCGGGGTGCGCTGCGTTGAAGGAGCCCAGCCGATTATCGACGCCATGGGTGTCGCCGATCCCGCCCAAGCCTACGGCCTGCGCACCCTACCGGGCGCCTTGATGAAGGGCGGCTGGGGACCGAGCCCCGCCGGCGCCTACGACGTGCGGCAGATGGGCATTGTGCAGCTGGGCGGGCACGACGTCGCCGTAGCATTAATTGCCTCGTCTCCTGATGGGCAGTACGCCTCCACCCAGGCGGTCCTTACATCCATTGCCGAAGACCTCGCTCAAGCCAATACGCAGTGGCCCAGCTCGGCCTGCTAAGTCCTAGCACTAGAAAGGAAAGCTAATGTCTTATCGCTCTCGCCTCCGCCCGCTTATCGCCGCGGGGTTCGTCCCACTCGTGGCCGCCAGCCTCGCGCTCAGCGGCTGCAGCAACGCCAAGGATGAAGCTGCCCCTAGCTTTAAAGGCCAGGGTAGTGGAATGACCACGGTCGACAACGCCGATAAAGAAGAGAAGAGTGGCGAGGAAACCACGGCTGCGCAAGAGACCGCAACGAAAGATGAGGAAACCCCCGAGGAGCCACCGGTAGTTACGGTCACGCAGACAGAAAAGCAGGAGTTACCTTCCTCTTCCGGCGGGGGTCAGAAGAGTGGTGTGGGTAACTACATTTCCAACTTCAACGAGTACGGATGGCTGGATGGCGGCTACGCCGACTGTCAGCGCTTTGAGCGTGCCTTGTTCGCCGGCTCTGGTCCCGACGGCAGGGTCATCATTTGTGAAACCGGCGGTGGAGTCAAATTCTATCGCTCGTCGATGTTTGATGGTCAGTTCCAAACGGACGACGTTACCCAAGACGGGAATAACTACTACGTCAATGCGGATCCCTCGATTATCGTGGTGACCCCGAGCGGCGTCAGCGTGCGCGAGGGAGGCGGATTGGCTGCCACGGGAGAGTTCACGGAGTCGTGGCAGCGCTAGTGAGGGGTTAGCGCGACTTCTTCTTGCGGTCGGCTGCTGCGGCGGCGGCCGCAGAGATGGAGTCGTTGCGATTCTTCAATAGCTCGAGGGTGGTTTCCTCGGCGTTATCGGGAACGGAGGCGCCGAGGACGGCTAAGGCGGCGTCGGCAAGCATGGCTGCAGTCTCTGGTACCGACTGGGAAGCATCGAACGGAGGGGTGCCGTTATTGGGGCGCATTTCGATGACGGATAGCGCAATGTGGAAGGGAAGCTCCACTCGGGGATCCTCCTCGCCCACAATGGCGGCGGCGGTAGAGCGGAAATGATTCTGCAGGCGGTCGCGCGATTCGTGGTATTCGGAAAACTCCGGAGAATTAGCCACCGGCAGTTGATATAGGCGTCCCACGTTCCAGCCGCTGGTGAGCAGTAGACGTGATTCCGCGGCGACCAAAGACCACAGGCGTTGAGCCGGATCGGCATCAGTGCCGGCCAACTCATCGGCCAACTCCAAGGATGGTTCGATGGTGGAATTGAGCAGCGTAAGGAAAATCTCCGTCTTGGACGGGAAATGGTAATACAGCGAGGCCTGGCGGATGCCAACCGCATCTGCAATCTGGTGCGTGGATGTAGTAGCAAACCCTTGAGTAGTGAAAAGCTCGGAGGAGGCGTCCAAGATCTCCTCTCGGGCGCTGTTTCCCCTGCGCCGCGGGCTGTGTTTACGCGGCCTACCGACAGTGCCTGCCATGCGGTGGGACGCCTCCTTTCACAAGAAGAAATTGCTTTTAATTACCAACTGTACAATCTTATGCCCGACTAGGTACTGCTTCCGAATCCGCACCTTAGGGACTATTTATATTCTTCTGTCTGCTGGGTAATGGACTCAAATACGGCCGAGACAATACGGCACGCCGAGCCATAAGCAGTGCGGTCCAACGGCGGAAGATCCCGCAGCGTGGCTGGGCGGTCACTGACGCGCTCGTACCAACGGCGCAACTCTAATGCATAGCCGGTACGCCACGCTAGATCCAAAGACTCTGCGTCGGTGGCGGTGAGGACAGCGCGCTCAACGCCAATCGCCAGGCGATCTACCGTCGGGCGAGGCCCCGGCGCTGCCCAGCGAGCGATAGCTGCAATGGGGGAGAGCAGTGTCGCCTTGATGTCCACAGCTGCATCTCGGTCCGGCAGGCCGTCCACCATTTTCAGAGTAGGCGGGCGCTTGGTCAAAGCTTCTTCCAGGAGTGCTTGTTCGCCGCCGTTTCCTAGGGGGAGGCCGGCATCGACGCGCGAGGCAATCGAATCGGCGGCCTCGTGAGCCTGGAGGCCGACATCAGAAAAGACTTCCTGGAGATCGGAGTCCTGGCCAATCCACTCCACAGGCATAGATGGCAGCTGGTCGCCCCGAGCGGCAGCACCGGTAAGGCGTACCGGTGAGTTGACCCCAGGGGAGCGAACGATATCTACCAACAAGTGGGAATACCAGTGAGCCAATTCAATCTCATTATCTTGGTGAGCGACCGCATTGCGCAAGATATCTTGGGCCTCTGCGAGCAGCCCGCGGGCCGTAGCGCGGGACTGGCAGTGCGGGGCAAGCTCGGAGAGATCGAGTAGGGATTGGTGTAGGGCCATTGCTCACTGCCTTTCACTAGTGCGAAGCCGGTGCTTCCCCCAGCGGCTGCGGGGCGCACGAATGCTTTAAATCTAACACCTTGGCCGCGTGGGCTGAATATCTGGGTGCAAAGGCGGGAGTAAGAGGGAGAAAACGACTATCGCCGCCTGCCCTCGAGGAGGGAGGCGGCGATAGTCTATGGATCTTTTACCGTGTCACACTTGCCAGCGGCAAAAGTGCGCTGTTGATACCCAGCTACTGTTTAGCGGGTGGTGAACGGCAGGAGAGCCATTTCGCGTGCGTTCTTGACTGCGGTAGCAACCTGACGCTGCTGCTGCGGGGTCAGACCGGTGACGCGACGGGAACGAATCTTGTGACGATCCGAGATGAACAGACGCAGAGTCTTGGTGTCCTTGTAGTCCACCTTCTCGATGCCCTCAGCCTTCAAAGGGTTCTTCTTCGGGCGACGGCTCTGCTCCATACGGAACTTCTTTTGGTTATTGCGCTTATTAGCCATTGTGCAATTACCCCTTTACCAGCTGGACTTACGAACGCCCGGCAGCTCACCACGGTGAGCCATGCCGCGCATACGGACACGGGACAGGCCGAACTTGCGGAGGTAACCGCGTGGGCGGCCATCGGCAGCGTCACGGTTACGTACGCGGGCTGGGGAAGCGTCACGAGGCTGGCGGTTCAGCTCGAACTGAGCCTCCAGGCGCTCCTCATCCGGGGTGTTCGGGTTCTTGATGATCTTCTTGAGCTCAGCGCGACGCTCCGCATAGCGGGCGACGATTTCCTTGCGCTGCTCGTTCTTAGCGATCTTGGACTTCTTAGCCATTGATTATCGCTCCTCGCGGAATTCGACGTGCTTGCGGGCAATCGGATCGAACTTCTTCAAGGTGATGCGATCCGGGTTGTTGCGCTTGTTCTTACGGGTCACGTAGGTGTAACCGGTGCCCGCAGTGGACTTCAGCTTAATGATTGGGCGGATATCGTTACGTGCCATACTTAAATCTTCTCCCCACGTGCGCGAATCTTAGCCACAACGGACTCGATGCCATCGCGGTCGATGATCTTCATGCCCTTGGTGGAAACATTCAGGGTGATGGTACGGCCCTCAGAGGGCAGGTAGTAGCGACGACGCTGCACGTTGGGGTTCCAACGGCGCGAAGTGCGGCGGTGCGAGTGCGAGACCTGCTTGCCGAATTCCGGCTTGCGGCCCGTTACCTGGCAAATAGCCGACATGGGTCTTCTTTCTCCTAGCCGCCCACATCATGGCTATGGACAATGAAACGCCGACTGCCGAGTGAGGGTGGCAGTGCTCAAAAGTGAGGTGTGAGCGGGTGCGGCGCCATCGTCGAACGCCAGTAGACGGGGCGTAAAACGTATATTTTGACAACAGCAAGGGAAAATCTTACAGCCTTGGGCGCGAATTACCTAATCGCTACCTTGCTGTGGTTAGTGGGGCTGTTTGTGGTTTTGGGGTGGCATTTGGCTGTGGCGTGCCGCCATGCGTAATACAAGAAACTGGTGTGAAATGAGTGGTCGGAGCGGGAAGGGGATTTCGCATCTGGGGTAGTTGACTGTAGGATAATTCAGGTTGTTGACCCGTGCCGCACGGCACGCGGTTAGCAGAGTGAAATTTGTACGTCCCAACTCGGGCACGATCCGCTCCATAAGTGGGTGGAACCGACCTGTAGTCCAACCCTGAGGGAATATATATGAAGAAAGATATTCACCCGGATTACCACCCGGTAGTCTTCCGTGATGCTGGTACCGGTCACTCCTTTTTGACTAAGTCCACCGCTTCCTCCGACCGCACCGTGGAGTGGGAAGATGGCAACGAGTACCCACTGATCGTTGTTGACGTTACCGCTGAGTCCCACCCGTTCTGGACTGGTGCACAGCGCGTTATGGATACCGCCGGCCGCGTCGAGCGCTTCAACCAGCGCTTCGGTGGCATGGCTCGCCGTAAGAAGAAGAACGCGTAAGGAGGAGAATAGAAAATGGCAACTCCTAAGTTTAAGAAGTCCCGTGCGAACACCCACGCACGTCGTTCCCAGTGGAAGGCTGACAACGTGGCCCTCCAGGAAGTCACCATCGACGGACAGACCGTCCGCATCCCGCGCCGCTTGGTCAAGGCTGCCAAGCTGGGCCTGGTTGACGTAGAGCAGTTCTAAGCTCGTTTCGCACTTTCCCCGTTCGCTCTCTGTAGGAGGGTTGAGCGGGGATTTTTGCTACCTTAAGTATTATTTGGGGGGCTATGGGGGTAAATATTTCTCATAACTTCATGAAGTTGCGTTTCATCAGTAATAATTAGGATCATGAAAATCCTTGTGGTGGATGATGAACAACCCGTCCGTGAATCGCTACGCCGTTCCCTACGTTTCAACGGCTACGATGTGCTGACTGCTAGCGACGGCTTAGAGGCAGTGGAGGCGGTGCGCTCTGAGAATCCAGAATTGCTGATTCTGGACGTCATGATGCCAAACATGGATGGACTTGAGGTGTGCCGCACCCTGCGTAGCGAAGGCTGGGACCGTCCGATTCTCGTGCTGACCGCGCGCGATGGCGTATCGGACCGCGTAGCTGGTCTCGATGCTGGCGCCGATGATTACTTGCCAAAGCCATTCGCACTGGAAGAGCTCTTGGCGCGCGTGCGTTCCCTGGTTCGCCGCGCTTCCGCAGATTCCATCGCTGCTGAGGCTCCGGTGGAGAGCAAGCTTAGCTTCGAAGACCTAGAACTCGACGCTGATACTCGTGAAGTAAGCCGCGGCGGCCGCGCAATTTCTTTGACGCGTACCGAATTTTCCCTACTGCAGCTCCTTATGGAAAATCCCCGCAAGGTGCTTTCTCGTAGCAAGATTCTGGAGGAGGTATGGGGCTATGATTTCCCTACCTCTGGCAATGCGCTCGAGGTCTATATTGGCTACCTGCGGAAGAAGACGGAGGGAGACGGCGACTCGCGTCTTATCCACACAGTCCGTGGCGTCGGTTATGTCTTGAGGGAGTCTCATCCGTGATCTTAAGGAAGCCCGCTTCCCCTGCAGTGGCTTCCGGGAAAGCACAGCCCACACCTCTTACTGAGTTCTCTGAAAGTCAAGGGAGCTGGGCTTCACGGGCGCCACTGCGGTGGCGCCTTGCTACTGTTACTGGCCTTGTGGTGGCCGTGGCCGTTGCCTTAATGACCTTGGCAACGTACTGGGTAGTATCTATGTCCCTGACTGCCTCCGTAGATGACCGCTTGGAGGCCAAAGCGGATGCCTTGTTGCGCAAGAGCCAGGACCCGCGGTTTATCGACAACGTGGATCAGGAAATTGACGAATTTAAGTCCTATAACCCTGATACGCGCGTTTCCTTATCGCCGCCCTCCACGAGCATGTCTTATGGCGATACTATTCCCCTCGGTGGAGACTTCCATCGGACGGAAGACTATACAGATACCTCCGTGCGTACGGTCGGCGGCGAGCGTATTCTGGCCAAACGCCACGATCTAGGCTCTACCGTTATCGTTGCGCAATCTCTGGCTCCGACCCAAGAATTCATCGCCATCCTCGGCACGGTTTTGCTGATTATTGTTGCGCTTGGCATTTTGCTCGCCATCTTTGCTGGTCTCATCGTGTCCAAAACCGGCATGCAACCCATCGCGCGCTTGAAACGCGCGGTGGATTACGTGACGCAGACCAATGATCTGCGCCCCATCGAAGTATCCAATAATGACGAGATGGCTCAGCTGACCACATCCTTTAACCAGATGCTGGAAGCTCTGCAAGAGTCTCGGTCGCAGCAGGCCCAGTTCGTCGCCGATGCCGGGCACGAGCTGAAGACGCCGTTGACCTCAATGCGTACCAATATTGAGCTTTTGATGATGCTTAATCGCGCCGGTGGCGGCTTTGGCATGAGCGATGAGGACCGCAAGGACCTTGAAGATGACGTCATGTCCCAGATGAACGAACTCTCCACCTTGATTGGTGACCTCGTTGACTTGGCGCGTGAGGATGGCAACGAACGAGAACCGGAACCGGTGGACCTGTGCGAGGTCATGATGTCTTCCTTAGAGCGTGCCCGTCGCCGCCGCCCGGACGTGGAATTTCTGGTGCGCTTTATCCCGTGGGAGCTGGATGGTGACCCCTTCGCATTGGGCCGCGCTACGTTGAATCTGATGGACAATGCGGCTAAGTGGTCGCCGGCTACTGGCACGGTACGCGTGTCCATGGAACAGCTATCTTCCCACGAGGTGCGCTTGCGCTTTGATGACTCCGGTCCGGGCATTGCGCCGGAGGAGCGGGAGAAGGTTTTCGAGCGCTTCTACCGTTCGGCAGAGGCGCGTTCTATGCCTGGCTCTGGTTTGGGCCTGGCTATCGTGAAATCGGTGATTGAGCGCCACGACGGCACGATTAAGATCCGTGAGTCTAATGATGGTGGCACGCGCATGGAAGTAGTCCTGCCGGGCAAGCCCGTGTCCGGAGAAATCTTTGTCGATGGTTTGGCAGAACCGCATGAGGGGCAGCCGGGCGGCAATGAAGATTCCAGCGATCGCGGTGAAATCTTTGCTCAACGCTGGTTTAACCAAGGGTAGGCTGCGGCCTTTTATACTGGTGATCGCATACAGCTACCTTTCAGGAATTCCTAGTAGGTTGGCAGATCAGTAACAGTCTTGACTAAGCGAAGTGAGGCATAGTTTTCTCATGAACATGAGGAATGACGATTACCGCGGCTTTGATGGTTCCTTCCCGGAGGGAGCGTCCCAAGAAGGGCCGGGTAAGGCCGAGCCGGTACACGGTGGTCCGAACTTTGGAGACATCGGGCAGCCAAACCCAAACGCTGGCACCGCCGGCCCCTATAGCAGCGACGCCGACGCGCAGGAATATGGGACTGGCTCGTATTCACAAGGCTGGAATCAACCACGCGGCGGTGCAGAAGGAGCTGATCCCAGCGCGCTAGGTTCACAGGCGCCGTACCCGCAGGGCCCGCAGACCCAAAGCTTTAATACTCAGGGCCAGGAAGGTCCGATGGTCACCCCGCTGCCCCCGCAACCGGAACAAAAGAAAAAGATTGGCCTCGGCGCCGCAACTGCCTTGGCTGCCGTAGCCGCAATCGCCGCGGGTTCAATCGCTGGAGCCGTGGTCGGTATGAATTCTGGGGGAGGCAACAACGATACGTCAGTGGTCAATGAGGCGCTCAAGGCCCAGCCGGCCAATAACAGCACCGGCAAAGAACCAGAAAAGGGCTCCGTTGAAGAGGTAGCCTCCAAGGTTTTGCCGGCGGTGGTTTCTATCCAGACGATGACCCGGACGGGCGGGGCAGAAGGCTCCGGTTCCGTTATCTCCCCGGACGGCTACGTGCTGACCAATCACCACGTGGTTGCAGGCGCTGAGCACGGCGGCATGATGCAGGTGACCATGAACGACGGCAGCAAGCATGATGCTGACGTGGTGGCTTCCGATGCGAATACTGACGTGGCCATTGTGAAGATAAAGGATGTCAAAGACCTGCCGTTCTTGCAGTTCGGTGATTCTGATTCCGTCGCCGTGGGACAGGAGGTTGTGGCCGTGGGCTCTCCTCTGGGCCTTAATGCGACCGTGACTTCCGGTATCGTTTCTGCCAAAAACCGCCCAGTGCGCGCCTCCCAAGAAGGCGGCGAGTCTTCCTTGATTGACGCCATTCAGACTGATGCCGCGGTCAACCCGGGCAACTCCGGCGGTCCACTGGTGGACCGGGACGGAAATATCGTGGGCATGAACTCCATGATTGCTTCGCTGTCCAGTAATTCCACCGGGGAGGGCGGATCCATCGGACTGGGCTTCGCCATCCCGTCGAACTTTGCCAAGCGCATGGCGGACGAGCTCATTAATGATGGCAAGGTCACTCACCCGACCCTAGGCGTGAAGGTGCTGGCGCGTGACGACGGCAATGGTGCCCGTATCGCCGGGGTTGAGCCAGGTGGCCCAGCAGATAAGGCGGGCCTGAAGGAAGGTGACATCGTCACCCGCGTCAATGATCGCTTGATCGAGAATGCCGATGCCCTGATTGCGGCGGCGCGGTCGCAAGATTTTGGCGCGACAGTGACCTTGGAGGTTACACGCGAAGACTCGGATGAGTCTCGTCAGGTAGAGGTAACCCTCTCAGGCGAGTAAATTACTGTGCAAGACCTCATTAGGTGCTGAATGCACCGTACCTCACACCGCCGAAAGGCCCTACTGCCTTAATTTAAGGAGAATAATGCCAGATTTGCAGCAGGACTTGACCGACTCCGCGCAACCGGAAGGCGAAGGCAAGCACGATTCCTTGATGGATGTTGCCGAACCCGATGATGCCTTCCTGCTAGCGAGCGAGCAGGAGGATAGCCTAGCCGCGCCACGCCGTGCTCTCATCGTTATTGTCACTGATCACCCTGGGGAGCAATCCGATAGCACCTCTCAGTTGGTCAGTGAGTTGCTCGCGGAAGCTAACTTCCGTGTCGATGGCGCCATCGTGGTGCGTTCCAAGAAGTCCAAGATTCGCCAGGCCATTGAGACCGCCGTGGTCGGTGGCGTGGATTTGGTGCTGACCGTAGGCGGCACCGGTGTAGGCCCGCGCGACAAGACCCCGGAGGCTACCCGCTCCGTCATTGACAAGATGGTTCCGGGCGTGGCCCAGGCGCTGCGTTCTTCCGGTCAAGCCTGTGGCGCGGTGGATGCTTGCACGTCCCGCGGCTTGTCGGGCGTTTCTGGTTCGACTGTAGTGGTCAACCTTGCCTCGTCGCGCGCTGCGGTTCGCGATGGCATGGCTACCTTGGCACCGCTGGTGCACCACCTCATTGAGCAGCTGCAACAATCCAGCGTTCAGTAATCACAAGGCATAGTCTATGACGTTCCGGAAAAATCGTCGGAGAGTCTTCCGTCAATCGGAAGCTGCCGATTATGACCGTAGTGCTGATAAGCCCGGCACATCGGCTGCCCACGGGGTCGATGAGGATCGAATTGTTAACGTTGATGACGCGGAATCGGCCACCGCAGCAGAAGGGGAGTCTGGTCAGCGCGATGAGCAGTTCTACCGCGAGAACCAGCCCCCACACTATGGCGGCTAGTGCGAAGGAGAAGAGTGCAATCACGCACTCAGTAAAGGGATAGATAAAAGCCCGCGGTTCCTACTTCCTCGGAAGCGAAACCGCGGGCTTTGTGCTGCGAACAGCGACAGGCGTATAGCGAAAGGCTACTTGGCCTGGTGGCGGCCGCCGCCGGTGGAACCGTAGTCTGCGTCCTCTGCGGCGTGGGAGGAACGGCTAGTGCCGGTTCCCGGGATGTCCGTATCGGAGACATTCTGGGCTTCGAGCAGATCGCGGATTTCTGCCAGGAGCTCCTCGGAGGTTGGGGCGGGAGCCTCAGGGTCGACACCGTGGCGGCGCTTAGCGGCCTCGGTGAGCTTATTAATCGGCATCACGATGAGGAAGTAGACTACTGCGGCGATAATGAGGAAGTTGATCGCCGCGGAGATGACGGCGCCGAAGTCCACAAAGGTGTTTTTCGCCTCCGTGATCTGGAAGCCAACGGCCCCAACCTCGGCGGAGCCGAGGGAGTTAATGATCGGCTGGATAATAGAATCCGTAATGGATTTGACGATTGCGGTAAAGGCAGAACCGATGATGACTGCGGTGGCAAGTTCGATGACGTTGCCACGCATGATGAAGTCTTTGAAGCCCTTGAGCATGGTGATAAGCACCAACCTTTCTGGGAATAACTAACGGTAGGTAAAAACCATGGACACTGCGAAACCTTAATGGAGCCGGTAACCGACCACAACTGTTGTGGCTGAAAAGGTCTAGTGTTGCTGCGGGTGAGCGCGATCACCAACTATGACCACCGTGAGCGGCTGGCTTAACGACGCCGCGGCAACATCATTAGCGTGATCTTGGGGCAATGCGAGTAAAACGGTCGACGAGGAAGCCTCGCCTTCCGGGCTGGAGGTAGACACCACGCGTCCGCCTGAGGCGATAACGCGTGCGGTAGGGGTTGCGGCGGCCGCCCCCGCCTCAACTGCGGTCACCACGTCCACGGTGTCGCCGTGATGCAAATGGGGGATGATATCGGGCTCGGCAAGTTTGACCGGAATCATCCGCCCGGCCTCGGCCCCTGTGCCACCCACCAAGCTGGAGACAAGATCTTCTCCTAGAAGGCGAGCACCGGTAATCACTTCGCCCTTGTTGGCGGCGGCGGTAATAACGCGGCCACTTAGTTCTTCTGGCTTTTCCGTTAGCGTAGAATCGGGGATAGAGGAGGCAGGAAGCCGGGCTAGGTCGACGTCGGCAAGCGCAAGCTCTGCTCCCGCCGGCAGATCGCGGCTAAAAACGGGAACGCGCGGTAGCTCCTTGGCCGCCGAAAGGGCCGAGGCTAGCGCGGCAATAAGGAGGGCCACCGCAATGGCGCGGCGCACTAGTACGCCGCGGCGGTGGCCAGGGGTGCGGAGGGTATCAACGAGGCGGGGAAAATGAGAAGTGGGCATACTTTTTTAGACTGTCCAAAACCGCTCATGGTTCCCGTACCCCGGAAACTAGAAGCGAGTGATGCCGTGGGCGGTGACGACGGCATCGACCTTGCGGTCGTGGTCCTCGGTAGGTAGCTCATCTAGCAGCTCGGTGGGGTAGACCATGGCGAAGACCGGTGGCTTGCCGTGGGGAAGTGGCTCTAGTGCGCGGTCATAGTATCCGCCGCCTTTGCCCATGCGGTTGCCCTTGGCGTCTACGGCCATGGCTGGGGCGAGTACCAGATCGCACTCGGCCAGGACGCTGCTATCAAAGCTTGGGCCTTGGGGCTCATTCAAACCCATCGCGCTTTCGTGCATTGCTTCTTTGCCGCGGTATTCAGCAAAGGTCAACGTGCCATTCTCGCCGGAAATTGGCAAGAGGACGCGGGAGACATGCTCCTTGAGCCACGGCACAAAATCGGCGCCGCCCGGCTCCGAACCCAAAGGCCAGTAGGCAGCCACGGTCATGGACTCGGTGAGTTCGGACTCGAGATGCTTACGCACGCCAGCAGTAAAGGCGTCGTGGTCTTCGGCGGAAAGTTCGCGGCGGGCCTGGACCAAGCGGGCCCGCAGCTCGTTTTTAGCAGTCATGGAAGAGGTCATAAATTAATCATAACCCCGCGGCGTAGCGGTGCACGGGAAAATAATGTGGCGTTGTACGCTATTACGCATGGCTATAGAACGCGAAGATTCCGCCCGCGGAATCACCACGGTTGTAGTTCCAGCGGCAGGTATGGGCACCCGATTTTTGCCCGCCACCAAGACGGTTCCCAAAGAACTGCTTCCCGTTGTTGATACTCCCGGCATTGAACTCATCGCAGAGGAGGCGGCCTCTGTGGGCGCCCGCCGCCTTGCGGTGATTACCGCGCCCGATAAGCAAGAAGTCATGCGCCACTTCGAAGCTTTCCCAGAACTGGTAGACACCCTTGAATCCCGCGGCAAGGACGAGCAGGTTGCCAAGGTTAAGCGCGCTAATCAGCTCATTCACCCTGTTGCGGTGGAGCAGGAAAAGCCACTGGGCTTGGGCCACGCGGTGGGCCTGGCAGAAGAGGTACTCGGCGAAGATGAGGATTCTTTTGCCGTCATGCTTCCAGATGACATCGTGCTGCCTGCCACCGTCATGGCAGACATGGCTCGCGTGCGCGCGGCTTTGGGCGGTAGCGTGCTGTGCGCCTTCGAGGTCCCGCGCGAGCAGACCTATAACTACGGCGTCTTCGACGTAGAAGATACCAATGCCCCCGGCGTTAAGAAGGTCGTGGGCATGGTGGAAAAGCCGGCGGTGGAAGATGCCCCGTCTAATCTCGTGGCCACCGGTCGCTACCTATTGGATCGCAAGATTTTTGATGCCCTCCGCCGTATTAAGCCAGGCAAGGGCGGCGAGCTGCAGCTTACCGACGCCATCGAGCTCCTCATCGAGGAAGGCGAGCCCGTGCACGTGGTAGTCCACCAAGGAAAGCGTCATGATTTGGGAAATCCCGGTGGGTATATCCCCGCCAATGTGGATTTTGGTCTGCGCGATGAAAAGTATGGCCCCACGCTGTATAAAGCGATTAAGCAGATTGTGGCCGAGTATGAGGATGAGCACGGCCTAAACTAGGGAGATTTCCCAAGGGCAGAGGACATGAAAGCGAAGAAAGGGCTGGCATAGACCTTATGCGTTCAGTTGATGACCAGTTGGCGCTGGTAACGGATGCGGCGAACACGCCGGAGCCGGTGCGCATCGGTATTTCCAACGCGTTGGGGTTAATGTGCGCCGAGGAGGTGCAAGCAAACCAGCCCCTGCCGGGCTTTCCGCAGGCAGCCATCGACGGCTATGCGGTGCGCGCCGTTGATATTGGAGGCGAGCGCGGCCTAAGGCTCCGCCGTCCCAAGGAGCAGGAGGAGCAGGCTGCGGAGGGGGAAGAAGAGAAGGCACCCCAGCAACCGGAGGTCGAGCGTTCCTTGCCCGTGGTGGGCGAGGTTCCGGCCGGCTCCAAGCAGCCGTTACGCCTGCAGCCCAAGCAAGCCGTGCGTGTGTATACGGGTGCGCCTTTGCCCACGCTTGCCGACGCCGTCCTTCCCCTCGAGTGGACCGACCGCGGCCGCAAACGCGTCACCGCCCATCGCCCGGTGCGCTCCGGTGACTTTGTTCGCCGGGTAGGCGACGATATCCAACCTGGCGATGTGGCTGTATCTTCCGGCACCGTTTTGGGCCCCGCCCAGATCGGCCTGCTGGCCGCAGTTGGCCGCTCTAAGGTATTGGTCTATCCGCGCCCGCGCATCACCATCATCTCCTTTGGCCGCGAACTGGTTGATTTGGACCAAGAACCGGCACTGGGCCAAGTCTTTGACGTCAACTCTTATTCCCTCGCCGCCGCGGCTCGCGAGGCTGGGGCAGAGGTGCATCGCGTTGGCATCGCCGAGGGTGAACCGCGCCGCATCCGCGAAGCGCTGGAAAAGCACATCGCTCGCAGCGAGGTCCTGGTCATCTCCGGTGCGGTTGGTGGAGCCGGCGCCGAGGCCATCCGTGAGATCCTTGATGACCTTGGTGATATCGATACCTCTCGTGTTGCCATGCATCCCGGCTCCGTCCAGGGTTTTGGTCTGGTGGGCGAGGAACGCATTCCTACCTTCTTGCTGCCGTCTAATCCCGTATCCGCGCTCGTGGTCTTCGAGGTATATATCCGCCCGCTCATTCGTTTGGCACTGGGCAAACGCAATGCGCACCGCCGTGTGGTGCGTGCCCGCGCGCTGAACCACATCGATTCCCGCCCCGGCCGGCGCGGCTTCATCCGCGCTCGTTTGATGCGCGATGCGGAAACCGCGGATTATCTGGTGGAAGGGCTGGGCGGTGCCGCGGGTGCCCCAGCGCACCTATTGGCCGGTCTTTCGGAGGCCAATGCCATGATTCGCGTGCCGGAAGAGGTAACGGAAATCCGCCCGGGCGATGTGGTCGATGTGTTGTTTTTGACCCAGCGTAGCTAATGCTCGATCCCTTCGGCACTGCGGCGGATAGGTTCCGCCTTCCCGCTACCGGCCCCACGGATGACATGCATCCGGGATGGCCGGAATCTACTCCTTTTGTTAGGCTTCCCGCTTCCGCTGTCTTCCCTTCGGGGGCGCGGATGCGCCTGCGGCCGCTGCTGCGATCTGATGGGCATGAGTGGCGGCGCCAACGTATCGAAGATGAAAGCTTCCTCCGCTCAGTCGAGCCGACCCAAGCGGCACCTTGGGCGGCGGCGCATAGCCAGCAGGCGTGGTGGAATCATCTGATGTACCTGCGTACCGCCGCCCGTGAGGCACTGGTGGTCCCACTTGTCATTGAAGTGGAGGGCCAATTCGTAGGCCAAATCACCTTGGGGAATATTCAGCATGGCAGCATTCGCGATTGCTGGATTGGTTACTGGGTTTATTCCGCGATCCACGGCGCCGGGGTGGCTACGGCTGCCACCGCCTTAGGCGTGGACCACGCCTTTGGACGGGTGGGCCTACACCGGGTGACCGCTACCTATCTAGAGAGCAATCCTGCCTCTGGTCGCGTCTTAGCCGCCAATGGCTTTCGACACGAGGGATACTTGCGTCGCAATTTGCATATAGACGGTGCCTGGCAGGACCACCATTACGTGGCTTTAGTTAAAGAAGACTATGCCTCCACGGCTGTCGAGCGCCTGCGCCAGGCTGGCCGGTTGGCGTGAAATAGCTCCACAGTTGCTGGGATTTCGACCTCAATTTTCACAGAAGTCACAACATTGTAATTTGTGGGAATTTGGGGTGCTATGGTGCGGTTTCACCGTTTAGAGTGGAGTAATCATCTGTATTCAAGGGGAAGGTCCTTTTCGTGTCGACAGCTGTGCCGGTTATCGCGATCATCGTGGTGTGGCTCTTCGTCCTCGCACCATGGATTCTGGGTAGGAATAACCGCCCAATGAGCCATACTGGTGAGGCCTTTGAAGATACTCGCGTCCTTTTTGAAGGAGATTCTGGCAAGGTCGCTGGCCGCCGGCGTCCACGCCTGCGTGCCGATGATGTGCACCGCCGCGAGGACCAGGACGAGGCGGACTATGAAGTAGTAGAGGCCGCAGACACCGGCGTGGATGAGTCGGATGCCGAGGCTACTAAGCCCTCTTCGCGCTCCGTGACTATTGCCGGTGCTGCCCGCCGCGCGAAGTCCCAGCCTTTCGGTACCGGCAGCCGTGCGTTTTCTGCGGCGTCTTCCTCCGCAGCTGGTGAGGACACTCAGCCAGAAGCAGATACTATCGACGGCGAACTGGTCGAGGAAGCGACTGTAGAAGGCGACGATTCTGCAGTTCAGCCCCAAGCAGTCGCGGTCCCAGCCTCCCAGCAGGCTGATACGGCGGCAGTTGGTGACGACACCGAATTCGATGATGCCGATGACGTACTTCTTGAGGACGAGGAAGACGCCGCAGACCAGGCCGCAAAAGATGACTCTTCCGATATTGCTGCCGCCGAGTCAGAGGTCTTTAGCGCTCCCGCGGTCTCTACCGTGGCGAGTGATGCCTATGACTACGACGAGACTTATACCTCGCCGGTGGACCTTATGTACCCCGGTGCCGTAGATAAGGCCGAGGTCGCTGAGAAGGATTCTGCCGATTCGGAAGGCACGGCTAACGCTGAGCCGGTATCCGTGGACAAGGCAGAGGCCGAGGACTCTGGGGAACTCATGGAAACCGCTGTAGCAGAGGACGCCGGTATGGATACCAACCTGTCCGAGGATGAGGTGGAATTCGCGCAGCGTCGCATGGGCCGTGGCGGCTGGGACCCGGTAGCAGAAAAGGAAAAGTCTGTTACTCGTTACCAGCGCCGTCAGCGCACCCTGCTGGGCCTAGCCGTGGCCGTGGTACTCACGGTGGCACTGGGGATCGTGGCCGGCGGCTGGACCTGGTGGTTGGCTGCGGTGGCCGGTGTGCTCACAGTTGTCTATCTGATGGCTCTTCGCGCTCAGGTTCGTCAGGAGCGAGCCCTGATGCGCCGCCGTGTGCGCCACTTGCGCCGCGCCCGTTTGGGCGTGCGCAACGCCGAGGATGAAGCTTTGAAGATTCCGCGCAACTTGCGCCGCCCAGGCGCTGTGATCGTGGAGATCGATGACGAAAGCCCTGACTTTGTGCACCTTCCGCTGCGCTATAACGATGGGGAAGACGGCGATTTTGATGGCCCCCACGCCGGGCCCGACGGCTATAGCCGGCGCGATGACCTAGCAGCCCGTCGCGCTGGATAAGAACTGAAGCCGGCTTAGCAGGCCGCGTTCCGAAGTTCAGTGGAAGGCGCTGACCGCGGGTTCGTGAGCGCGTTGTATTCCTGCGCTAGGCCATAATGCGGCACACCGCTGTCGTGCCATACCCCGGAGGTTCCGCGGCGGTGAGAGCCGATGAGATGGGTATCAATCATGCCGATCGCCTCCATGAGTGCGAAACAGGTGACGGGGCCAACAAAGCGGAAGCCCTTCTTCTTGAGCTCGCGTGACATCAACTTGGATTCGTCGCTCTTTTTCGGAATATCTTCCATTGCGGTGGGGTAGAGGTTCTCCGGCGGTTGGAAGGACCAAATGAATTCCGCCAGCCCGCCTTCTTCGCGTAAGGCGATAGTGGCTTTGGCGTTAGTGATGGCGGCGCGGATTTTGGTCTCGTTGCGAATAATGGAGGCGTCGCCAAGCAATCGCTCAACATCCGTTTCGGTAAATTGAGCGACTTTTTCAGGATCGAAGCCGCAAAAGTCCGCACGGAAGGCCTCGCGCTTTTTCAAAACCACCGCCCAGGAAAGCCCGGACTGGAAAGACTCGAGGCTCAAACGCTCGTAAAGAGCTGCTTCATCAAAAATAGGCAGGCCCCATTCGGTGTCGTAATACTCCTTCAACATCGGCGAGGACATTGCCCAAGGCGGGCGGCCAAGTCCATCATCGTCATAGACTAAGGCGGTGCGCTTTTCGGACTGCGTAGCTGGTTTGCTCATGGTGTTCTCCTTTAATCTTTCTGCGTGGTTCCCATTGAAACAGTCCGCGTCACTATATGCCGTTCCTTCCCCGGCAAAGGGCGAAATCCCCAGCAGTATGGGCGAAGGCCATTGCCTTCGCATCGGGTGAGGGGTTCAGGGTAATCTGTTCAGCATGAATAGACCTGCCGTACGCGATGCTGCTTTGCTTATTTTTCGAGCGGTCCTCGGATTAATCTTTGTCGCACACGGCGTGGATAAGATGTTTATGACCGGCATGGACGAAACCGTGGGGCAATTTTCCGCCCTTGGGGTGCCGCAGCCACAGCTTTCCGGCTATATCGCCGCCATCGGGGAGATGGTTGGGGGCGCCTTCCTCGTCGTCGGTTTGCTCACCACTTTTGTGGCCGGCGCGCTTGCCCTGCTGATGGGGTGCGCACTGTACTTTGTGCATTTGGAACATGGTCTTTTTGCTGCCGAAGGCGGAATCGAATACCCACTGGTTTTGCTGATGTCCTTATTGATGATCGTGATTTTTGGCTCCGGTCGAGCCAGCATGGACGGGGTGCTCAGCAATGTTGACGCATAGCCAAGTCCAAGCGGCGATTTCTGCGCAGCTGGATGGTGAGCACTCAGATTTAGCAGAGGACGTAATCGATGCGCACTTGGAAAGCTGCGCCGAATGCCGCGCCTTTCGCGATAAGGCGGCCGCGCTTTCGCGATCATTGCGTTTTGTGGAGCCTGCGGAATCCGGTATGGCGCCACCAACGGATCTCTCCGATGTCATCTTGGCCGGCGTGGAGCCGGAATGGCGGCGCACCTCGAGCGCTCGCCAAGCCAACCTGACGGTTGCGCGTGCCGCCATGGTGCTGATGGGTGCCATCTTTGCGATCTGGGCAGTAGTGCTCATCGTCCATTCCTCTGGGCTCGTACCGTTGGGTGAGGAAGGAAAGGTACTAGATCCCACGGCGGATCCTGAACGGGCCAACCTGCTGATGGAAGGCGCAGCCGTGCGCTTCGGCATGGCCTGCGGCCTATTTTTCTGTGCCTGGCGCCCCGCGGCGGTGACTGGCCTGCTCCCAGTCTCGGCCACGATGTTTGCTTTCCTCTTCGGGTTCGGCATGCGCGATATTGCGCTGGGCACCGTAACCATGGAACAGGTATATTTTCTTATCGCTACCGCGCTGGCGACCTTCAGCTTGGCGTGGGCTTGGGCGGCAGAAAAGGGCTACTTAGTGCGCGCCTGGTGGAGGTCCCTCAACGCGCAACCTCAATAAGCCCCGCTTTCGTGCGGCTAGGTCCAGCTAGGCAGCCACATCATGGAGTGGTACCAAGAATCTGGAATCTTGTAGCCGTACAAAATGGGAGAGAAATAGAAGAACATCGCCACTACCAGGGCTAGGTAGAACACGGCGGCGATTGTTCCCCAGCGTACGGGGCCGCCTGCCAAACTCTTGAGCCATCCCCACTGCACTGGCCTGCCACGGCCGATGAGCTGGCCGAGCGCTAAGGCAATGAGCACGATGACAAAGGGGATAAACGCAGTGGCATAAAAGAAGTACATCTGGCGGTCAAAGGCTGCAAGCCAGGGCAAGAAACCTGCCCCAAAGCCCACCAAGGGGATGAGGAAGCTGCGATTGCGGCGAATGATAAGTGACCACAGGCCCCACAGGACGGCCGGGATGACCAGCCACCAGATAGCCGGTGTGCCAAAGAGGTAGAGCATCTTGCGGCACTCGTTGCTGCCATCACCGCATTGCAGGTCGGTGGAGGAGTAGTACAAGATGGGGCGGGCGGCTACCAGCCACGCCCAAGGCTTAGAGTCCCACGGGTGGTGGTGGCCACCGGAGGAAGTCAGGCTGGCGTGGAATTCTAGGACAGAGGAATGGTAGTAGAACCAGCCTGCCAGGGATTCGGGCAGGTGCATCAGCCACGATCCGTCCTCGATCGTTCCATCTACTTTGGCGTGGCGGTACACGGCGGTTTCGGAGGAAAACCAGGCTCGCCAGGTCCAGGCGTAGAGCAGCACCGGCACCAGTACGAGGGAGGCTAGGGCAGCAGGGGTATCGCGCACGAGAGTGCCCACTATGTAGCGGCGTACGCCATAGCGCTTGCGCAGGGCAAGATCGCTAAAGACGGACATGAGGCCAAAGAACATGATGAAGTACAGGCCGGACCACTTCACCCCCAGGGAAAGGCCAAGGCAGACGCCCGCGAGGAGTCGCCACCAGCGGAATCCAAAGCGTGGTCCGAAGGCGGAGGAGCCCAAACGATTTTTAAGGAAAGCGGTGTGGAGGCGCTGGCGCATCTGATTATGATCGCGAGCAAGTGCCCAGGCGGCCGAGACAACAAAGAAGACCTGGAAAATGTCCAACATGCCGAACTTGGAAGAGACCAAAAGCACACCATCAAAGACGGCGATGAGGCCAGCCAGGGTTGCTACCTGCCAGGATAAAGAGACGCGGCGGGCCAGGGACATCGTCAAGAGCACGGTGGCTGCGCCGAAGAGGGCAGTCATAAAACGCCAGCCCAGTGGGGAATAGCCAGCGACCCATTCGGACAGCGCCACAATCTGCTTGCCCAGCGGTGGGTGAACCACCAGGCCATAACCGGGGTTGGATTCTATACCTCCGATGAAGAGGTTATCCCAGCTTCGCACCATGTCCCAGGCTTGCGGAACGTAGTGCTTTTCATCAAAGACAGGAGTGCCCTTTGATACGGGCGCGGTCAATCCGGCAAAGCGGGTAATGAGCGCGAGTACGCCAACGACGCTAGTGCTTATCCAGTCAGCCTTGCCCCACTGATAGGTGCGGGGCGCTGGCGGGGCCACAGTGTCGTGCGTGGTGCGCGATGGGGCAGCGGTAGCAATAGTCACTTGGTTGAGTCTAGGCGACAAGGCACCGCGCCCGCGCATTAGAGAGTATGGAATGCTAGAGATATGTCTGTTTCAGGTCTGGATCCATTACCGCGCGGGGTCATCCTCGCCGCCACGCCGCTGGGAAACGTGGGAGATGCCTCCGCGCGTTTAATGCATGCCTTGCGGCATGCGGACGTCATTGCGGCCGAGGATACGCGGCGCGTGCGGAACTTGGCGCAAGCTTTGGGCATCGAGATTTCTGGGCGGGTGGTGTCCAATTTTGATCACAATGAAAAGGAGCGAGCCCAGCAGCTTATCGACGCCGCCGCAGCCGGCACCGTCCTCGTCGTTACGGATGCCGGCATGCCCATCATTTCTGATCCAGGACTGTCTATTGTGGCTGCAGCAGCTGACCGGGATATTCCCGTGACTTGTTTTCCTGGCCCTTCTGCCGTCCCAACGGCCTTGGCGCTGTCCGGCCTCGGCGTGGGTCACTTCCTCTTCGACGCCTTTCCTCCCCGCAAGCCCGGACCTCGCAAGGCCTGGTTAGAGTCACTGCGTAACGAAAAGCGCGCCATCGTCTTTTTTGAATCCCCACACCGGGTAGCCGAAACTCTAGCCGAGGCCGCGGATATCCTCGGCGCCCAGCGCCCGGCAGCGGTGTGCAGGGAGCTTACTAAAACCTATGAGGAAGTCCGGCGCGGCAGTTTGGAAGAGTTGGCCGAGTGGGCGGCTGAAGGGGCACGGGGAGAAATCACTGTGGTGATCGAGGGCGGAACCGCCGCGGCCGCTACCGCCGCAGATTTGGTTCCCCAGGCGATGGAATTGGCGGCGGCGGGGATGCGGCTAAAGGATGCTTGTAAGCAGGTAGCGAAAGACACCGAGGTTTCCAACCGCGAGCTTTATGACGCCGCTTTAGCAGCTCGCAAGGACTAGCCCCTATCGACGTGCTGATTAAGTCACAACTTTTGGTACCCGCAGATGGCTTCACTAAAGCAAACTTTGTAACTGAATTGTTATAGTGCTCGGGCGTGTGGGTGGCTTAAAGCGCTATTTACATGGGGAAATGAAGCGTAAAAACTGTTCAAATTAGCGTGGAAAATTCCTGGGAAATGGCGCTGAGCAGCGAAGTTTCTTACTGCTTCGTTTGATAATTGAGTAGTTCCGCACCACTGTATAGTTCATGACAAACTCGGAAAATATGGGCACAGGCGTGCCAGAAGAAGGAAAGGAACCGGTCGGCGCACATGCGCAGCCGGCTTCGGCTTCTTCGAGCGAGCAGCCTATTGAGAATTATCAGACTGTAGACGAACAGCTGGACGCACAATCTGCCACCGGCCAGCTGCAGGATATGATTCACTCCGACGGTTTCCACCCGGAGCGCTACGACGATCCTGAGGTAGAAATTGTGGCCGATCGTGACAATATGCCAATCGATTGGTCCATCGTCGGCATCGCCGGCGTGCTTGTTGCCGCGATCGTCGTCTGGGGTTTGGCTGCCCCGGATAACTTTGCCAACTTCTCCGCTTCGGCCCTGACCTGGGTAGTCGACAACTTTGGTTGGGCATACATTCTCTTCGGCACCGTCTTTGTGGTGTTCGTTGTCTTCATTGCCGCCTCCAAGTTCGGCTCCATCAAGCTGGGCCGCATTAATGAGGAGCCGGAATTTTCCACGCCCTCATGGATCGCCATGATGTTTGCCGCCGGTATGGGCATCGGCCTGATGTTCTATGGTGCCTCCGAGCCGCTAGCTAACTACCGTGACGGCACCCCAGGTGAGGGCACCGGCAACGTTGGATCTTCCATGGCCTATGCAATGTTCCACTGGACGCTGCACCCTTGGGCGGTCTATGCCATCGTTGGCTTGGCCATTGCATACTCCACCTTCCGCATCGGCCGTAAGCAGTTGTTGAGCCAGGCTTTCGTGCCGCTGATTGGCGAGCGTAATGCTAATGGTGCAGTGGGCAAGCTCATTGACATCCTGTCTATCTTCGCCACCGTCTTCGGCACCGCCTGCTCCCTGGGCCTGGGTGCCCTGCAGATTCAGGCCGGACTGAAGGCATCCGGAATCATCGATAATCCCACCAACTCCGTGGTTATCGGCATTGTGTTGGTTCTGACCCTCGCGTTCATCCTGTCTGCGATGTCCGGCGTGGGCAAGGGCATTCAGTATATCTCCAATGCGAATATGGTCCTCGCCGCAGTGTTGGCGATCTTCGTGTTCATCTTGGGCCCGACCGTTACCATCCTGAACCAGATTCCTGGCTCCATTGGTAACTACCTCAACTACTTCACCGAGATGATCGGCCGCACCGCCGAGTCCGAAAACGGCGCCGCCGCTGAGTGGCTTTCCGGTTACACGATCTTCTACTGGGCTTGGTGGGTTTCCTGGTCCCCGTTCGTGGGCATGTTCCTGGCTCGTATTTCCCGCGGCCGTTCCGTCCGCGAATTCTGCTTGGGCGTCCTGCTCATCCCAGCCGGCGTATCCACCCTGTGGTTCGCTATCTTCGGTGGCACCGCCATCCACATGGAGCAAAACGGCGAATCCATCACCGGCGAATCTGCCGAGGAAGAGCTGTTTAACCTCCTGCAGTCCATGCCTGGCGGTTTCGTTGCCGGCATCGTTGCAGCAATCCTGTTGGCTACCTTCTTCGTTACCTCGGCAGACTCCGCGTCCACGGTGATGGGCTCCATGTCCCAAAATGGTGCCGCTACTGCTAAGCCGTGGCTTTCCGCCGCGTGGGGTGGATTGACTGCCTTGGTAGGCCTGACCCTGCTCTTGGCCAATGAGGATGCACTGTCTAACCTGCAGAACGTCACCATCGTTGCTGCACTGCCATTCCTGTTCATCGTGGTTGGACTGATGTTCGCCATCTACAAGGCGTTGAGCGAGGATGTTATCTACCTCGAATACCGCGAGGCACAGCAGTTCCAGCGCAAGATGGCCCGCGAGCGCCGCCTGCACCGCGAGTACCAGCGCACGCAGGTTCTGAAGAAGCGCCGCAACGAACGCCTGAAGCACCCGATGAAGCGGAAGTAAATCGCTTTCTTCGCGGCTGCTCTAAAGCGCCCATTGTTTCCTTAGTGGTAGGGAAGCGGTGGGCGCTTTCTGCTGAAAATGCAGTTCACCTGCGGGAGAAATGTCTGCCCTAATCGTGTGTATAGGAGTCGGCTTCGATAAAGTAGAACCCATGACTGAGTCTGTAGTAGTTAATGTTGCTTGGCCCTACGCCAACGGCCCGCGCCACATCGGACACGTGGCCGGTTTTGGTGTTCCTTCCGACGTCTTTGCACGTTTCCAGCGAATGCGTGGCCGCAACGTACTCATGGTCTCGGGTACGGATGAGCACGGCACTCCGCTATTGGTACAGGCGGATAAAGAGGGCGTTTCCGTTCGTGAGCTCGCAGACCGCTATAACCGTCAGATCGTTACTGACTTGTCCAACCTTGGCCTGTCCTATGATCTCTTTACTCGCACCACCACCCGTAACCACTACTCCGTGGTGCAGGAGCTGTTCAAAGGCCTGTATGCCAACGGTTACATGCTCAAAGAGACCACCAAGGGCGCTATTTCGCCGTCTACCGGACGTACCCTGCCGGACCGCTATATCGAGGGCACCTGCCCAATTTGCGGTGCGGATGGCGCCCGCGGTGACCAATGCGATGAGTGCGGCAATCAGCTCGACCCCGTGGACCTTATCAACCCCGTATCTAAGATCAACGGTGAGACCCCGAAATTCATCGAAACCGAACACTTCCTACTGGATCTGCCAGCCATCAAGGATGAGCTGCAAAAGTGGCTTTCTACCCGCGAAGATTGGCGCCCGAACGTACTGAAGTTTTCCCTGAACCTGCTTGAAGATATGCGCCCGCGCACCATGACGCGCGATATTGACTGGGGAATTCCTATCCCCGTCGAGGGCTGGCAGGACAATAACGCCAAGAAACTCTACGTGTGGTTCGATGCGGTCATCGGCTATCTGTCTTCCTCCATCGAATGGGCGTACCGCACCGGTCAGCCCGAGGCCTGGAAGGACTTTTGGCAGAACCCAGACGCCCGCCACTATTACTTCCAAGGCAAGGACAATATCACCTTCCACTCCCAGATCTGGCCGGCCGAGCTATTGGGCTATGCCGGTAAGGGCAACAAGGGCGGGGAACTCCACAAGTACGGCGAGCTCAACTTGCCTACGGAAATCGTCTCCTCCGAGTACTTGACCATGTCTGGATCCAAGTTCTCCTCGTCCAAGGGTGTTGTCATCTATGTCAAGGACTTCTTGGCGGAGTTCGGCCCTGACGCCCTGCGCTACTTCATTGCCGTGGCTGGCCCTGAAAACAATGACACGGACTTTACCTGGGATGAGTTCGTTCGCCGTATCAATAATGAGCTGGCAAATGGCTGGGGTAACTTGGTCAACCGCACCGTATCTATGGCCTTTAAGAATTTCGGAGAGGTTCCCGCACCAGCAGCATTAGAAGAAAAGGACAAAGAAATCCTGCAGCTGGCGGAGGAGACCTTCGACACTGCCGGTGGTTTGCTGGAGCAGTCCAAATTTAAGCAGGCGATTACCGCTATCATGCACGTCGTCGGCGAGGCCAATGCCTATATTGCAGACCAGGAGCCATGGAAACTAGCCAAGGATGAGTCTCAGCGCGAGCGTCTAGCCACCGTGCTGTGGACCGCCCTCCAAGTCGTTTCTGACTGCAATGTCATGCTCACGCCCTACCTGCCGTTTACCGCGCAGAAGGTGCACGAAACCTTGGGCCGCAGCGGCGTGTGGGCCGCCCAGCCGGAGGTACACGACGTCAAGGACGATATTCCGGTAGAACTCGTGGGCGCTGGTTTACCGCCAGAGGGCCACGAATATCCGATTATCATGGGTGACTACACCCAGCAGCAGGCGAAGTGGGAGCGCATCCAAGTAGAGCCGGGCACCGCTTTGACAAAGCCTAAGCCGCTCGTCTCCAAGCTGGACCCAGAGCTGGGTGAAACCGGTCCAGAGTGGGCGCCTGTCTCCAAGTAACACCATATAAATAGCCGCGTTATCGCCCGATTTTTAGGAAGTTAAGGGCATAACGCGGCTATTTGTGTGCTCCAGTGCTGAGGGGCGCGGAGCGGCGGGGAAAAACCTGGCGGTTAGCGCTGGAAATCGCGCTGGAGGTGTACCAGGCCGAGGCGGACGCCGTCTTTGGTATGGATATTCGGCATACGGCCGGTCTCGGTAAAGCCGAACTTTTTATGCAAGGCGATAGAGCCTTCGTTGGTATCGACGATATAGGTGATCATCGTCTGTACGTAGCTGTCATCAGCGGCGTAGTCCATGAGGGCGTCGAGAAGCTCGGAGCCTACGCCCTTGCCCTGGGCGGAGGGAGCAATGTAGACGGAATCTTCGACGGTGCCGTAATAGATGGCAGGGGTCACGAACTGGAAATAGGCGGCCCAACCAATGATTTCATCATCGTGTACGGCTACGAAGACCGGGGAGCCGGCCTCAAACATCTCCTTGAGCCACTTTTCACGGTCAGCCACATCTTCTTGCCAGGTGACCAAGTTGGCGGCGGGTTTCGCTGCGGAGCCGGCGTTGTAGATGGCGGTGAGCGCGGGGGCGTCGGCAAGCTCGGCAGGGCGGATATGCATAGAAATTCCTTTACACCAGAAGTTGTAGGTGGGTGAGGCTCAGCCAACGATCGAACTTGTAGCAAACCTCTTTAAGAATACCCACGTTTTCAAACCCAAACTTTTCATGCAACTTAAGTGATGCCGCATTGGTGGAGACGATGAGGGCGAGCAGCGAATGAACCTTTTTATCGGCGCGCGCCGCCTTTACCAAGGCGCCAAGTAAAGCAGTGCCTACGCCTTGGCCCTGAGCGGTGGGGGAAAGATAGATGGTGGTTTCATAACAGCCTGTCCATACCTGCGGATCGCGGTAGGGGTGGTAGAGCGCCCACCCCAGGTAGTCGCCAGAATCGGACTCCGCGACGAGGCATGGGCAGTCCTTTTCCCACAGCTCGCGTAGGTAGTCTTCGCGCTCTGCGATGCTGGCCGGGGTAGCGCGGAAGATGACGTCGGTGTGTGCGATGGCCCAGTTGAGGGTTTCGGTCATGGCGGGCACATCCGCAAGGCCGGCGGGTCTGATCAACATGGCAGCCAATATTACAATTGCGTGCATGGCTAAAAAGAAGCGACGACCCACTCCCGTTCCGGCACCGGGCCTCAGTGGCCTTATTGATGCGCACACGCATCTTTTCTCGCACAAGGACACCGATGAAGTGCTGGTGAATCGCGCACGCACCGCCGGTATCAGCCGCATGGTGACGGTTGGTGATGACCGCCGCGAATCGGCAGCGGCTCTGGCGACTGCACATGCCTTCCCGGATGTTTATGCTGCCTGTGCCATCCACCCAGTGCGCGCTAATGAGTTGGATGCGCCGACCAAGGCAGCGCTGGAAGAGATGGTGGCGGATCCGCGCTGCGTCGCGGTGGGGGAGACAGGACTGGATGCGTACTGGGTGCAGCATGAGCCAGAGACCACCGCGACCATGGCCCAGCAAGAGGAATCCCTGCGGTGGCATATTGACCTTGCAGTGCGCCATGGCAAGACGCTGATGATCCACAACCGCGAAGCGGATGCGGACTTGCTGCGCATCCTTGCCGACGCCCCCGCTCCCCACACCGTCATGCTGCACTGCTTCTCCTCGCCGCTGAAGGTAGCAGAGGAGGCCTTGGAGCGCGGCTACGTGTTGTCCTTTGCCGGCAACGTAACCTTTAAGCGCAACGCCGAGCTGCGGCGGGCGGCTGCCAAGGCGCCGGCCGGCCAGCTGCTGGTGGAAACTGATGCACCGTATATGACGCCAGAACCCTTCCGCGGCCAACGCAATGAACCGGCTCTTATCGGGCACACATATGAATGCATCGCCCGTGTACGCCACCAGACGGTGCAGGCGCTAGCGGCGGAGGTTAACGAAACCTTTGACCGCGTCTACGGCCTGGGCTAACTCCTGGGTGATGGTTTTCACAATTTCAAAACCCGCTGGCCAGGGGTGGCGTGGGTGTTTGGTGTGGCGGTTGTGTGCTCAGTGAGGCATGTGGCGGATTGGTTCTCGACTTTATGTTGCTGTTATCGTATTGTTATTAATCGTTCGTTTAGGTTTTAGGGATCCGCAGCGCCGCCCACGGTGCGGCAGCAGCAGATCTGAGCAATGCAATTGCCTGCGCGGAAATTCTTGCTGGCCTAAACTCTAATAATTGTTGAAACCTGCACTATCGGAGATTCATTCGGCATGTCACCTCATCAAATCAAGCGCATCAATAACTCCCGCTCGCTGCCACTGCGCCTGGCAACGGGTGGCATCTTGGGCACCTTGGCCGTGGGCGGCGTCGTTGCCGTTGCGGCACAAAAGGATGTCACCGTGGACGTTAACGGCGACAAGGTGGAACTGGCTACCTTTGCCAAAGACGTTGACGGCGCGCTGGAGGCAGCTGGCGTTCAGGTGAGCGAGGAAGACATCGTCTACCCGGCACCGTCCGAGTCTGTGGGCGATGGCGATGAGATCTCCGTTCGCACCGCCAAGCCGGTGGCCGTGACTATCGACGGCGTGCAGCAGCAGTTGTCCACCACCGACCTCACCGTTTCTGACCTATTGGGTAACTTGAGCGGCGTGGCCAAGGGCGCTTCCGTCAAGTCCGGTGACGCTGACGTGGACCAGGATGCCCAGCTGGAAGAGGGCATGGACCTAGAGGTCGTTTCCCCGAAGATCGTCAAGATTAATGATGGTGGCAAGGTAACTTATACCAAGATTGCTGCTAAGACCGTCGAGGACGTTCTTAAGGCGCGCAATATCGACGTTGATGACGATGATCGTGTCTTCCCGTCCAAGGACACCAAGGTTACCGATGGCATGTCCATCAAGGTGGATCAGGTTTCCACTACGACCTATGACTCTGAGGAAGAGTTCGAAGCCGAGCCTAACTTTGTTGATGACCCGGAGCTGGAAGAGGGCACCGAAGAGGTCCGCGAGGAAGGCGTTAAGGGCAAGCGCGTTATCACTCGCAAGCTGGTGATGAAGGACGGCGCCAAGGAATCTAATGACGTCATCAAAGAAAAGGTGACCGTAGAGCCTAAGGCTGCCACCATCGCCCGCGGCACCAAGAAGGCCGAAGAAGAAAAGCCAGAGGAGGGCGGTAACTCTGGTGCTGCTGCTCCGGCTGTCGCCGATGGCTCCGTCTGGGATTCCATCGCACAGTGCGAGGCTACCGGTAACTGGGCTATCAATACCGGCAATGGCTTCTCCGGTGGCCTGCAGTTCACTCCATCCACTTGGGCCGCATTCGGTGGCACCGAGTACGCACCGGAGGCATGGCAGGCTTCCCGCGAGCAACAGATTGCCGTGGCACAGAAGGTGCAGGCGGCGCAGGGCTGGGGCGCTTGGCCGGCATGTACTTCCAAGCTGGGCCTGCGCTAGACTGAAGCGCTTTATCGCCGCACACCTAAGTGGTGTGCGGCTTTTTCATCTCTTCTACTAAGTTAGAAGGCATGACTGATTCCACCGGCGCCGCGCTTTTGGGCCCCGTAGAGATCCGCGCCCTCGCGGAGAAGCTCAACATTGTGCCCACGAAGAAGCTAGGGCAGAACTTTCTGCATGATCCGAATACCATTCGGCGCATCGTCGCTGCGGCCGAGTTGGATCCCGCAGACCGCGTCCTCGAGGTGGGGCCGGGCTTGGGCTCGCTAACCCTCGGCCTGGTAGAGGCTGTGGAAGAAGTTACCGCGGTAGAAATCGACTCACGCCTGGCTGCACAGCTGCCCGATACCGTGGCTGAGCGCGCCCCGGAATATGCCCAGCGCCTTCAGGTGGTGGAAAAGGATGCACTGCGGGTAACAGAAGCTGACGTCACTGAGCCGACCGCTCTGGTAGCCAACTTGCCGTATAACGTCGCCGTCCCGGTGCTGCTGCACCTATTGGAGACTTTCCCGTCCATTCGTCGCGTGCTGGTTATGGTCCAGCTAGAGGTGGCGGACCGCCTAGCTGCGCAGCCGGGCAGCAAGGTGTACGGCGTGCCTTCGGTCAAAGCGGGATTTTATGGCAAGGTCTCCAAGGCGGGCACTATTGGTAAGAACGTCTTTTGGCCTGCGCCCAATATTGAGTCTGGGTTGGTGCGTATTGACGTCTTCGACTCTGCTCCGTGGCCCGTCACTGACGAGTCGCGTGCTAAGGTCTGGCCGGTTATCGACGCCGCCTTTGCCCAACGCCGCAAGACCCTGCGTGCGGCATTGTCGGGTCACTTTGGTTCGGGAGCAGCCGCCGAGGAAGCATTGCGAGCTGCGGACATCGATCCGAAGCAACGCGGCGAAAAGCTCGCCGTGGAGGACTTCGTACGATTGGCAGGAATCTAATGACCGCCCCCATCGATAACGAACCATTCGTCTACACGGCGCGGGCTCACTCCAAGGTCAATATTCACCTGGGAGTGGAGGAACCGCGAGAGGATGGGTTTCATGAGCTTGCCAGTGTTTTTCAGTCCTTAGAGCTACATGACACAGTAACGCTGACTGACTTGGGGAACCCCGAGGTAGATAAGCCACGCATTCAGGGCCTGAAGGTTACAGGCCCTCACGCGCAGGGCGTGCCAGAAGACTATACGAACCTAGCGTGGACCGCGGTAAACCGTATCATGCAGTACCTGTACAGCACCCATGGGCCGAAGGCGCTGCCGGAGGTAGCGCTGGAAATCCACAAAGCCATTCCTACCGCCGGTGGCATGGCAGGTGGTTCGGCGGATGCGGCGGCCGCGCTGCGATTGGCCGAGCGCTGCTATGGCGGCTATTACGGCATCGATTCGGTGGGGGAGCCAATCCTAGACGCGCTGGGCGCGGCATTGGGCTCGGATGTTCCCTTCACCTTGCTGGGAGGCACCGCGCTCGGCACGGGGCGCGGCGAGCAGCTGACCCCGATGATGACGCGCGGTACCTACGATTGGGCGCTCATCGCCTCGGACCGTGGGCTTTCTACCCCGCAGGTCTTTCATAAGCTCGATGAGATGCGGGAAAAGGGCCGCGGCGGTGAGCCACACATGGACACCGCAGCGGTATCGCAGGCGCTCATCTCGGGCGATCCGCACCGAGTGGCGCAGCACTTGCATAACGATTTGCAGCCGGCAGCGCTGTCGTTGCGCCCAGACCTGCGCAAGACCTTGGAGGCCGGTGTGGCCGCCGGAGCCCTAGCAGGGATTGTCTCCGGCAGTGGTCCGACCTGTGCCTTCCTTTGCGCTGGGGCAGAAGAAGCTCAGGAAGTAGTGTCCCAAGTGACGGTGGAGATTCCCGGAACCAAGGGAGTGGCTACCCAGGGGCCAGCTAGCGGCGCCGTGGTGCTGTAGCTAGAGCACCGTCATTTCGGTGGGCTCGATGTCGAGGTCGAAGCGGTTGACTTCCTTTTCCTGCAGGAGGTCAATGACTACGAGCTGCTTCTTCTGGGCGTCAGTGATAAAGGCATAGCCATCGGCAGCCTGAAGGATAGGTCCTGGTTGCTGCCATTCCTTGTTTTCCTTCCACCGGGAGATGGCATCAATCTGCTTGGTGATTTCACCGGAATCTGGGTCGATGACGTTGAGTTTGCCGTCGGTGGTCAGCACAAGTGCCTCGCCCAGCGGGCCGCGGGCTAGGGAGCGGAACCAATAAGAAGCATCGAGGTCTACCTTCTTGGCCGAAAAATCCTTGGTATCTACCAAGGTTACGGAGGTAGGGCGTTCGAGCTCTGCGTCTTTGTCGGTCTTATTATCGGCCAGGATGACATCGGATTCCTCCGAACCGGCGGCATTGCCAGAGCGCTGGTAGCCGCCTGCACCGGCATAAGCAGAGGCGTCTACCTTGTGGAACTCCTTGCCATCAAAGACCACCGGGCCGTCTTCGCAGCCAAAGAAAATATTGCCGTTTCCAGCGGCAGCCTCGCCGTGGACACCAGGGCATTTGGTGGTCTCAGTAAGAACTTTGCCCTCCTTATCCAGATGCTGGATGGTGTGGCGCTCGTCCTCGGTGCCCTTAGTGATGACCACCGAGCCATCCTTCAGCGGTACGGCCACGCCGTGGTGTGCGGCCCCGGTGTCAACGGTATTGACTGGCTGGGCGTCCTTTTTGCCAATGTCTTCGGTCTTATAAATCTTTGCCACGCCATCACCATCGGAAAATAGTGCGGTAAAGCCATCGTGGTGGACCACGTGGCCGGCATGCGGTGCCTTAATGGGGGCGTCGCCAAGCGCGGGCTCAGCGGTGTAGTAGTGGTTGTGATCGCCATGGCCCTTGGTGATGCGCCCAGTGTCGTAGGTGAGGAAGCTATCGCCCTTAGTGACCATGACGTGGCGATTATCGCCGGCATCGCTGAGACGAAGGAAGGCATTCATCTTGTCCTCGCCGATTACTTTGCCCGTTTTGGCGTCATAGGCGGTTAGACCATCCGCATGGGAGATAACGATGCGGGTGGGCAGCTGGGCTACCTCGGTTTCTCCCTCTTCGGCTTCAAAGCCTTCGTGTGAGTGTCCGGCGTGGTCATGGCCGTGCTCGTGGTCATGGTCATGGTCGTGTTCATGGGCATGCTCGGCTTCGCTATGTGCGTGGTCGTGGGAGTGCAGTGAGTCCTTTTCTTCCTCGGTGGGGGCAGAGCAGGAAGCGATGGCTATCGCCGCAGTGGAAAGCACGGCGCAGAGAGAAAGTGTGTAGCGTTTCATACATTGGCAGAGTATTGGACTTGAAAATCAATAGCAATAGGTTGCAGAAATGCGGGGGTACAGGCAGGGAGGTATTAAGATGGACACTCGTTATGGCAAACCTGATTAACCTCGAGCAAGTCAGCAAAACTTATGGATTAAAAACCCTTTTAGACGGGGTGTCCCTAGGTGTGCAAAGCGGCGATCGCATCGGCATCGTCGGCGTTAATGGCGGTGGCAAAACCACCTTGCTGGAGGTACTTACCGGCATCGAACCACCCGATGCCGGCCGCGTATCCCATACCTCTGATCTACGCATGGCCGTGGTCACCCAGCGCTTCGATCTACCCGATGAACTGACCATCGCCCAAGTCATTATCGAACCCCTCGAACTGGAAACCTATGAGTGGGCATCCAATGCCAAGGTGCGCGATGTCTTGGGCGGCCTGGGCATTGTGGATTTGGGATTGGATACCCCAGTTGGCTCACTCTCCGGTGGCGAGCGCCGCCGCGTGAACCTAGCCGCCGCGCTGGTACAGGACTTGGATCTCGTGGTGCTCGATGAGCCCACCAACCACCTTGACGTGGAGGGAGTGCAGTGGCTCGCAGATCACCTCCTTAAGCGCAACTTGGCCGTAGTCGTGGTCACCCACGATCGCTGGTTCCTCGACACCGTAGCCACGTGGACCTGGGAAGTCCACGATGGCGTGGTTGATACCTACGAGGGCGGCTACAACGATTGGACCTTCGCCCGCGCCGAGCGCGCCCGCCAGGCCGATGCCATGGAACAGCGACGCAAGAACCTCGCCCGCAAAGAGCTGGCATGGTTGCGTCGTGGCGCGCCTGCCCGCACGTCCAAGCCGCGCTACCGGATTGAAGCTGCCGAGGCGCTCATCGCAGACGTGCCGGAGCCGCGCAATAAGGTCGAGCTCATGGCCTTTTCTAAGCAGCGCCAAGGCCGCGTGGTCATCGAGCTTGAGGATGCCACCGTGAAGTCCCCAGACGGTCGCACCTTGGCGGATCACCTTACCTGGCGCCTAGCCCCCGGCGAGCGCATTGGTTTGGTAGGCGTCAATGGCTCCGGCAAGACCACGCTGCTGCGCACCCTGGCCGGCGAATACGAGCTGGCGGCCGGCAAGCGCATCGAGGGCCAAACCGTGCGCCTTGGCTGGTTGCGCCAAGAGCTCGATGACTTGGATCCGCAGCGTCGGCTTATCGACGCCGTCGAGGACGTTGCCACCTATGTCCAGCTCGGCAAAAAGGAACTTTCTGCCTCCCAACTTGCTGAGCGCCTAGGGTTTTCCGCCAAGCGCCAGCGCACCCCGGTGGGGGATCTCTCCGGCGGCGAGCGCCGCCGCTTGCAGCTCACCCGCGTACTGATGGCCGAGCCCAATGTGCTGTTGCTCGATGAGCCCACCAACGACCTCGACATCGATACCCTACAGGAACTGGAGTCTCTCCTTGACTCTTGGCCGGGCACGATGGTGGTTATCTCGCACGATCGCTACCTCATTGAGCGCATCGCGGACAATACCTATGCGCTCTTTGGCGATGGCAAACTCACCAACCTTCCCGGCGGCATCGATGAGTACCTGCGCAAGCGCGCCGCACTTGAGGCGCAACACAACTCCGGCGTGCTCAACTTGGGCGAAAAGAAGCCAGACAGCTCTGCTCCTAAGCCGGAAAAGAAGCTCTCTTCCCAGCAAGAACGTGAAATCACCAAGAAAATGAACGCGCTGGAGCGCAAGATGCACAAGCTCGAGAAGGCGGCCGCGCAGATTAATGAGAAGATGGCGACTGCCGCGGAAAAGGTCGACACTCAAGCCTTGACCGAGCTAGACGGAGAACTAAAGGACAACCGTAGCGCCTACGAGGAACTGGAGATGGAATGGCTAGAGTTGGGGGAGAAGCTCGAAGGGTAGAAGCCCGCATCGCCGATATCGTCGGCCACCTTGACCTGTGGGGCATTATCGGCGCTGCGGCGCTTTTTACCCTAGGCCTTACCCCATCCCTCCTGCCGCGTGACTGGCTCTACCAAGGGCTGGTCTCCGGCATTGCCGCAGGACTTGGTTATACGCTGGGTATTGCCCTCAAACACGTGTGGTACCGCCTCGTAGTGCGTTATGCGGCACCACGGTATTCCTGGCTCGATGCCACCACGTGGCCGCCCCGGCGCTACCGCCTTGCTTCTCGCATCGCCACCGGAGTTTTTGTGCTGTGGATGGTGGGCTTTGCGGTCTTCGCCGTGCGCTGGCAGCGTCAACTTGCAGATGCCCTCGCCGCCCCAGCGCCGACCATTGCCAGCTATCTTCTTGTGGTTCCGCTCGCTCTTGCAGTATTCACTGCTTTCCTTTTTATTCTGCGCGTGCTGCGCTTTTGTGTGCGTTGGCTCTCCAGCCACTTTCCCCACCGCTTTCGCGCCGCCTACCGCGTCGTGGGTGCGGTGCTCATCGTTGCCCTAGTGGGCACGTATACCGTGGAAAACCTCATCCCTGGCGCCATCGTTGGCGTGGGCGAGAGGATCTTTACCGCTCAAAACGCCGACCCCGATCCCGCCATGAAGCGGCCCATGTCCGCAGAGCGCAGTGGTTCCCCGCAGTCCCGTGTGGACTGGAACGGCGTGGGCCTGCAGGGCTCGCGTTTCCTTTCTTCCGGTGCGCACCGCGCGGAATTGGAGAAGGTAAGCGGAAAGCCTGCCAAGGAACCCATCCGCGCCTATGCCGGATTGGGCAATCGTGACTCGAATGAGGAGCGAGCGCAGCTGCTCATCGACGAACTCGAGCGCACCCACGCCCAAGACCGCAAAGCCCTGCTTCTCATTATGACCACCGGTACGGGCTGGGTGTCTTCCTATTCTGCTCAAGCCTTCGAACTACTCTACGGTGGCGATACCGCCATTGCGGCTGCCCAATACTCCGCTATGCCTTCCGCCCTGCACTTCCTATCGGGCGGTGGCCAGGTAGAGCGCGCCGGGGAAGAGTTCATCAACCCCATCGTGGACTGGTGGAACGGTCTGCCAGAACGCAAGCGCCCGAAGCTCTACTTATACGGCGAATCCTTGGGTACTACGGGCATCGAAGCAGCGTTTTCTGGAGTGCGTGATATTGCCAATTCTGTGGACGGAATCCTCCTTACCGGCCCGCCGCACTTCAATCGCCTGCGCACGCAATTTGTGGAAAGGCGTGATCCCGGATCCTCCGAAATTTCCCCCGAATACGCCGGGGGCCTCGTGGTGCGTTTTGCTAACGATGACGCGCAGGTACGCCAGTGGGGACCGGTGCCGGAAGAAGAGTGGGGACGCACCCGCATGCTCTATATCCAACATCCCTCGGACCCAGTGGCCTGGTGGTCTCCACAGATGGCTTTCAAAGAGCCGGATTGGATGCGCGAACGGACGCCGTATTCTGCCGAGCGCGTGATGCGATGGATGCCCATCATCTCCTCTCTCCAAGTGGCGGCCGATCTGCCCGGTGCAAAAGACGTTTCCGATGGGCACGGTCACAACTATGGAGCATCGGTACTTGATGGCTTTGCCGCCATCGCAGGTCCAGACGTGGCAGGAGCCATCGACCCCGATGAGCTACAGCACGAATTCGCCGCGCTCGACGTCGGCGTTTACTAGGTGTTTAGCCAAACAGGGCCGCGATCGCCAACATCGCCGGCAGCGAGAGGAAGGTCGTGAGAAAAACCGTATCCCGGGCTACGGTTTCTCCTACCTCATAGGTGGCGGCATAGTTGTACACGTTCTGTGCCGTGGGCAAGGCAGCCAGAATTAACGCAGCATACAACTCCGCGCCGTCAAGACCTAGCGCTGCACCAACGGCCAGCGCGATAGCGGGCATTCCCACCAACTTCAATACCGTCGCGGTAATGGTGGGCAGGCGGTCTTCCTCCAGCAGCGCGTCGCCCTTTAAAGAGGCACCAAAGCTCATGAGAATCATGGGGATAGAGGCGCCGCCCAGAATCTCCAGTGGCTTCATTATTACTTCCGGTACCTGCCACCTTGCCGCGGAGACTATGAATCCCGCCACCGCTGCCAACACTACGGGCGCGGTAACCCCTGAGACTACGGAGCGCCATATAGATTGCAGGCTTGTACCCTGCGCATTGAGCCCCGCGATGATAAACGGAGAAAGCACCGCCATTTGCAGAACTAAGGCCGGGATAGCATACGTGGCATCACCAATGACATAGGTAGCGATGGGCAGACCGATATTGACTGAGTTGTAATAGCTTGCCGCTGCGGCACCGGCCATGGTTTCGGCACCGCTGCGGGAAAAGAATAGCTGGCTACACAGCCAATACAACGCCATGGTGGCGATGGATGCAGCAGCTATAACAGCCACCACTGGGGACACGAAGGCAGAGGTATCGGATTTAGCCACGCTGGAGAAAATGAGTGCCGGCGTGGCCGCCCAAAAGGCCGTTCGATTGAATTGCAATCGTGCCTCGCCTTTGCCAATAACGCCCCTGTGCGCCAGCACAAATCCCACACCGATGACTACGAAAATGATTGCAAAACCGGTCAATACGTCCAGCAACAGTCAACAACCTTTCGCAGTACTAAAGAAAAATTCGCTGTGGGCAATTGTCCCATTATCTCTGTCGGTCATAAGACACGGGGGACCATAACAAAGTTGTATCGAAATGCCTGAGCACCACGGAAACGCCTTCCACACTGCTTGTGCTTTATGGCACGGTGGAGGGCATGAAGCTTTCTCACCGCGCAATCGTAGCCACCGTATCCACCGCTCTTGTCGTCACCGGTACTTCCACCGTGGCCTCTGCTCAGCCGGCCTTGCCGCCACAGATCCAGCAGGCTTCTTCGCAGGCTCAGCAGCTTTCTTCTGATCCTTTCGCCGCTTTAGAAGATTTCCGCCTCACCCTGCCGCCGCAGGCCTATGAGCTGGCTGAGAAGTACAATATCCCGCTGCCAGAATTCCTCGCCAAACCGGTGGGCCAGGCGCCCAAGGTTGCCGGCCAGCTAGGCGCCGCCACCACCGCCCACCTCGAAAAGGCTGGGCACCATAAAGATGCGCGTGCAGCGGCTATCGCCCAGGAATGGGCCAATCAAGGTGCTGCCGGCAAGCTTGAGTACAAGGGCGGCATTGCTCACGGTTTGAATCACAAGGACGAGGGCCAGGGCACAGTTCGTCGCCTTAGCGAACAGCAGGCGCAAGATCGCCTGAACTGGTTCAACCGCGATGTCCCGGTCAACGCTGCTCCCCAGCACGGCTTTGGCGTGGCAACCGCCTACGACGGGACCTACATCTATGTTGCGGAGTTCTTCCTCAACTAAACTTTTCCCCAAGCCTCGATTCCGCCGCGTTCTTAGCATTCATCTGCAACGATGACGAAGCCGCACGGCGCCGGTAGAATCGGGGCATGATTTTGATCAACGTACAGTTCCACGTCAAGCCCGAATACGCAGAGACCTTCCTCGATGAAATCAACTGGTACACCGAGGCCTGCAATGCAGAGCCGGGCTGCATCGACTTCAAGTGGTTCCGCGATCCAGAAGATCGTCAGCGTTTCTTGCTTCTGGAGTCCTACGCCGACGGCAAGGATGTCGAGCACGTCCAGAGCGAGCACTTCCAGCGCTCGACCGAGGAGTTCCCGAAGTACCTCGTGGAAACCCCAGACATCATTAACGTCCATATTGACGGCCGCACCGGCTGGGACAAGATGGGCGAATTTTCCGTCGACTAATCCTAAAGAGAAAAGGCTCGTCCTCTACCACGTGGTAGAAGACGAGCCTTTTCCTTTAGCTCACTACCCTTCGCGCTCACTGTGGTCGTTGCTATCCGTGGAGCACGAGCCCTCCGTGAGCGCGAAGGGCGGGGGAGGGGCTAGGCGCTTGCCGACGCCGTTACCTCCCCATATTGCCTTTGCCTTACTGCGGCACGCACTGCGAGGACACGGTCTTGTCGTATTTCGAGTACTGCTGCAGAGCATCGTAGAATGCGTCCGAGTACTCGCCGGTGCGCTCTGGCATTGGGTGAACACCATCGGAATAGAGGATTGCGGGGTCGCTCTGAGCGTGTCCGCACCAGTCAGCGACGTATACATTGTCGTATTCTTTGGCTGCGTCGAGGACATCCTGCTGGGACTGGGACATCCATTCACGGTCACCATAGGGTACAGCCATGACAACGGTGCGGTCTTTGCCGATGATATCGAGAGCTTCCTTGATCTGATCCGGGAAGGCAGGGCCATTGGTACCGAACCCGAGGAAGACGGTATCGCGCAGCTTTCCGGAATCCTTGAGCTGCTGCAGAATCTGAATGCCTGCAGTGTAGTGGCGGGATACGTCTGCGTCGACGTAAATCTGCGGGAAGCGTTGTTTGAGGGCGCCGCTAGAAGCCAGCATCACTGAGTCACCGATGGCGGTAATGTCCTTGCCCTGCGGCATGGGGCGGGTCTTCGTATTCTTCGAGTCATCCTTGTCGGCGTCGCCCGCGACAGGCGGCTGCGGGGCAGCATCATTAGGTTGAGCCGGAGCATTGTTGCTGCTCTGGTTCTGCTGCTGAAGCTGCTCTAATTGCTGCTCCAACTCGGTCTTATCGCTGGAGTTAATTACGCCGTAGACTACCCCGGCCACCGAGGCGATGACGAGGAACGGGACTACCGGCCACATGGTTTTGCCAAATCCGTCGCGCAATTCGCTAAAACCTGGGCGGGACGACCAGTAGGTGTTCCATGTCTTCTTATAGCCGCCGCGGCGGAAAGGATTCTCAATGAACTGGTAGGAAATCTCGGACAGTAGCAGCGAAATAGGTACGGCCACCAGGCCCAGAATCCACGATTTATCGGAATTCTGGTTGCCCTCGAAAAGCGCCTTGAGCATCATGATGACCGGCCAATGCCAGAGATATAGCGAAAAGGACCGCTGACCAAACCAGCGCATGACCTTGGTCCTAAATAGCGGGGTCATAGGACCGTATTCGCGGACCACGCCCCACACCATAAGGACACCGAGCACGCTGGTGAGGAAGAGCCCACCGCGGTAGGTGAACTCCGCGTCATCCGGCATGAGGAATAGCTGCGCACCGTAGCCGATGAGAGCCAAAGTGCCGATGACTCCAGCGATGCGGGATTCAGCCTTGCCCGCCGCGGCCCAAGAATCGGCCTGTGGATTCGATTGGGTAGAAGTCATCAGGAGAGACAGCACGGCGCCAGTGAGCAGGCCAAAAGCGTGGGTGTCTGTGCCGTAGTAGACACGCGTCGGGTCCTCACCGGGCACGAAGATAAGCGCCATGGCCACGGCGGATCCGAGGGCTAAAAGCGTGGACACGAGGATAGGAAGTCGGCGCGGCTTATGGCGAGAAATGAGGAAAATGCCCGTGATAAGGAGCGGCCAAATTACATAGAACTGCTCTTCCACGGCCAGCGACCAATAGTGGGCAAAGACCTGAATCTCATTGTCCGCGAAGTAGGACTGGGAGGTCGCAATCTGTGTCCAGTTATTGACAAAGAACAAAGTGCCCAAGAACTGTTGGCGCAAGCCCACCGCTAAGTCCCCGCCGATCCATGCCACCAGTGCGGTGCACATGACGAGAACTGATACTGCGGCTGGGAGGATACGCCGGAATCGTCGCACCCAGAAGTCCTTCAAGCTAATCCTGCCGGAGGTACGGAATTCACGCACCAGCAACGAGGTGATGAGGAATCCGGAAAGGACGAAAAAGAGGTCAACGCCCAAGTAACCTCCGGGAAGGAGGGCAGGGAAGAAGTGATAGAGCACCACGGCAATGACCGCGAGGCCGCGCAGTCCGTCAAGCCCCTTGACCTGGCGGAGGCGGGCATGGCGCTTCTTCTTGACTACCTTGCTCTCCGGCGGTGTCGCCAGCGCCTCAGGGTCCTTGGTCTGTTTTTGAAGCGGATATTTGGACTTGCCTTCTGACTGCCCAGCCGGAGCCTTCTGAGGTGCAGGTTTATTCGCAGCCGCTGGTGCCTGCGTCGCCACAGCTTGGGCCTTTTTCTTATCGGACGCTGGTTGCTGTGACTGGGGCGACTGCGCGTTTTCGCGCTTCTTCTCTGCGGCGGTAGCGGCTACCGCACCCGAGCCCGCGATGGCGCCCTCAGCCGCGGACTTGCCTGCCTTGGCAGATGCTCCCTTAGAAGCAGCTTGGGGCTTTACCTGCTTCGGCTGAGGCTGTTCAGGCTGTTGCTTATCCTTTGACTTCTGGGCAGCGCGTGCTGGATTTTGCTGAGCCGGGGTGGGAGTGCCTACCTGTTGTGACTTTCGGGCCAATCCGCGGCTGATATCGTTTGGCTTTACCTGTGGACGCAGCTTTGTAGCCTTCTTGGCCTTGCCCTGTGGCATAGACTCCTTGGGCCGTGGCTGCTGTCCCTGCGGCTGCTGCTTGTGGAGGTTGGTTTGTGAAGGGCTGCCTTGCTGAGGCTTTGCTGGCGCTGCCTTCTCCTCCTTGGCGGCGGATTTATTCTGAGCCGGCTTAGTTTGCTTTTGGGGAGCGTTCGCTGCGCCCTTTGGGGTGTTTTCCTGTGGCTTTGGGGCAGTGGTGCCCTTCTTCGGCGCTGGGGCGTTCGATGATGCTGCTGGGGCAGACTTCTGCTGTGGTGCCGTAGGCGTGCGCGATGAACTTTTGCCTTGAGATGGCTGGGAACGATTAGAAGGCTGAGCCTTCTTCTTAGGTGATGATGGCTGTGGCTTGGACTGTTCCTTTGTCGGGTGTGTCTGTACGCGTTTCTGTGGGCCTGGCTTGTGCGTTTGCTGTTTACTTGGGGACGGCTTGGTGGTGGCAGGCTTGGGCTGTTGCGGATGGGATTTTTGTTGTGCGGCCGGTTTAGAAACCGTCTTTGCTTCAGTTGCGGACGAGCGCGGTGCCGCCGCTTTCTGGGAAGCCTTTTTTGCGCTAGGCGGAGTGGATGGCTTGGGAGGCTGCGCTGGCTTTTGCGTGGCAGGCCGAGCCTGCTGTGAGGGCCTTCCGGTCTCTTGCCGAGAAGGCTTTGCGGCAGGTTTAGGGGAAGCACCACGGGCAGAGTCGTCTTTTGAGGCGGCCTGGGTAGGCGGGGTACTAAAATTCGCACCGCGGCGTGGACGCTGAACCGGCTCATGTGCGTTGCGCTGTGGCTTCTTTTCCGGCGCGCGCGATTCTGCCTGCTTCTTTGTAGCTGCTTTAGGAGAAACCCCTGGCGCGTCTTGCTTGGCGCCGGCAGGCTTAGGCGCAGACTTTTGAGTGGCAGGCTTGGCCTTTGGCTCCTTGGCTGCAGGTGTCTGCGCGGACCGCTTAACCTGTTGCGGTTGAGCGGAATTGGTCTGAGAAGCGTGCGGTTTCGCGGTGCTGGGGCGGGGGGTGCCCTCAGCCGCGGGTTTGGCCTCGGGGGCCTTTGTAGGCTTCTCCTTGGCTTGGTCCTTGGACTTGCCTTGCGGCGTCGTGGGCTTTGCACCGGTGGTGGACTCGGTGTTGTCTGATTTTTGGGGCGCGGAGGCCTTGTTCTCAGAAGGGCGAGATGTACTGGTGGAGCCAGCTTTGGGCTTTACTGCCTGATAGACCGATGGGCGTGGTTCATCTGAACGCCCAGGTTTCTTCTTGCCCAGCAGTGAGCGCAAAATCTGCTTCACAAAAACTCCCAAAGCACTACGTATATTTTCTAAACGGACTATTTTAGCCTGCGTACGAGGTTTTCTCCCATGAGGGTGAAGTAAAGAAGCGGCACGCGGGCCGGAGACGAAAATTCGATTCTAGGACTCTTCGCTGTCAAAAAGCTGACGCAGGACTGTCATGACACCAAATTCGGTATTGGGTGGGGCTATGAGATCGGCGATTTCTTTCAATTTTGGGTGCGCATTTTCCATTGCGATAGCAGTGCCGGCCTCGCGGAGGAGCTCGTAGTCATTCAGGAAATCGCCGAAGGCGGCGGTGCGAGACATGGGAACCGCGAGGAGCTCGGCCATGGTGTGTAGCGCTTCGCCTTTATTGACGCCCGCGGCCATGACGTCGAGCCAGACGGCGCCGGAAATGGCGATATTGTGCTCCGGAACGGCCGCGAGGAGAGGCTGGTGGAGGTGCTTTTCGCTGCCGTCGGCGCAGTAAGCCGCGATTTTGATGATGTCCGCGTCGAGAAGGGCACCGAGGTCATCTACCCATTCCACTGACCTGTAGTACTTGGAAATTTCTGCGCGGGCCTGCTCATCGGCGCCCTTGTGGACAAAAGCGGTATCTGGGGTACACAGCACGACGGTATGCGCGGCGTCGACAGTGCGGAGAGCGGCAACGGCAGCGCGGACTGCCGCGGTGGGCAGGGTAGTAGCGCTAATGACCCGATTATCGTGCACGACGACGGAGCCATTTTCTGCAATGAAGGTATCTTCATGCGGAAACATTTCTTGCAGGGTGGCAAGCTGGCGGCCCGAGGCAGGGACAAGGGTGACGCCGAGCTGGCGGGCGCGGGTGCTGATCGCGGAAAAATCTGGTGGAAGTTGGCCGTTGCCGTCCAGTAGGGTGCCGTCCATATCCAGGGCGATGAGCTGTGGGAGCAAAATCCGAACCTATCTGTGAATCAATCAATGGTGGCTAAGGGGGTGAGCTGTGTGTCACACTAGGGGGTATGACCAACGCTTCACCCATCGTGTCCTCAATCCGTAACCATACCGGAGTGATTGAACTCAACCGTCCCAAGGCTCTCAATTCCCTCACCCCGGAGATGGTAGAACTCATCGCGGCGTCGCTAGCGCAGTGGCGTGAAAACGATGAGGTGGAGCAGGTGCTTTTTCTCTCGGCCAGCCCAAAGGCATATTGCGCCGGTGGTGACGTCCGCTATGCCCGCGAAAGGGTCCTGGAAGGAAAATTAGGCGAAGTCGACACGTTCTTTGCGGATGAATACACCTTAAACGGCGATATCGCGGAGTATCCCAAGCCAGTTATCGCGCTCATCGATGGCATCGCTATGGGAGGTGGCCTGGGTATCTCCGCCCATGGATCCCATCGAGTAGTTACGGATAAGACCTTTGCTTCTATGCCAGAGATGAATATCGGCTACGTCACCGACGTAGGCATGGCCTATGCCGCCCAGCGCGCGGTGGGAACGCGCGGAAAGGCCTCGCCCGAGCTAGCGAAGTTCTGGGGTATTACCGGGTATCGCATGTACGCCGCAGACCTCCTGTGGAGTGGGTTGGCCACTCACTACGTGGCAGACGCAGAGGCTTTTGCTCACGCGGTAATTGAGCAGGGCATGGCCGCAGCGCTAACCCAGCACGCCACCGAACCCGCGGGTGAGCCCGCTTTGATTGAGCTTATTGATTCCATCGAAGACGCCTTCTCCCACGAGACCTGGCAGGATATCACCGCGGCCTTGGATAGTCACCCAGAGCTCAAGCAGCTGGTAGGGGAGCTGACTGCGCAGGCCTGCCCCACCTCTATCGTCGCAGCCATGGAGCTATTCCGCGCCGAGCAGGAGTGCAGCAGCGTGCGGGAGGCGCTGGACATGGAAACCAATCTGGGCGCCTTTATGTATCGGCGGGCGGACTTCGCCGAGGGAGTGCGTGCGGTTTTGGTAGACAAAACCAACGATGCAGCGTTTGAGCCAGCTGCGCTTGACGACGTCGACGTGGACGCCATCCGCAGCGCCCTACACGTCCACCCCGCGAAATGACGCGTAGGCGGCGCGGGCACGATCTGCATCGAGCCAATCGGGAGGGCTAACTTCTAACGTTGCCGCTGTGGCGGTGGGCGTAGGCTTGGGCAAGTGCAGCTCCGGCGCATCGAGGAGGACGAGGCCCACGCGGCCGTCGGAAAGCGTAGTGCCAGCCAGCGTCCAGATGCCAAGGATAGGCAAAGCCAGGTGGGGCAGTTGTTGCCTGCGCGCCAGCTGGAGCGGAAGGTGTGGGCGAACCAACTCGGGGACGACCTCGTTCATGCCAAAGCGTGCCAAACTGCCTGCCCACCGGGCGGCCGCAGAGTCCTTAAGCGAAGGATCGGCCCAAGCCCAGGTGAATTCCTCAGCGGATATGGTGGCTATAAGCACCGCCTTCGCCGCAAACTGCCCACCGCGATAGGACACGGTAGCGGTGGCCTTGTCTACATCGAGGTCAATTGTGGCGGCGGGGAAACGGCCCTGGAAATAGAGTTGGTTCTCCACACCGAGATAAAAGGCATCCTCGAGGATGCTGGTGGCGCTAAAACCCGGGGTGATGCTGGAAATCTTGTGCACGCCGTGGTCGGCTGGTTCGAAACACACCGTGGTGCCATCGGAAAAATGCACGTACGGCTCTTCCTCGGTGGAGTCCATGTCCAAGTAACGAGCAAGGGTGAGGGTAGGGGCCTTTTCATCCTCGTCCGCTCTGCTGTGCCGCAGGCCGTGCAGCAGGGCCTGGCGAAACTCCAGGCGAGGGTGAAAATCTACCGCAACGATAGCCACGTGCTCACCCTGCTGGGCCCGAAGTATCGGCATATTGCCCACGATGAGGGAAGCTAAAGCAATCATGCTTTCAGGGTCTCTCGTCATCGAGATACTCTGTGGCAAATCAGCACAATTCTCGGTGGCCGTGGTGGTCCAGTGCCAGGTGTCGGCAGAAATGACGGCTAGCCGCACGCCACGGAAATCAGAAACCTGCTGCGTGGAACTTATCCTCGCCTCCACTAGCTGATCGGTGACAAAATCGCCTTTACCATCCGTGGAGGGGCCGAGGAAATTAAATTCCACGTCGGTCGCCTTCCCAATGCGGTCTTGAAATGCGGCATTAACGCCCGCCTGAATGAAGCGGGCGTTATGCGCGGTGCTCGATAAAGGGGCTTTCTTATCCATAACTACTGCCGAGCATACGGATTAAAGCGCCCATTAGGCTAGCTAGTCGATGGCGCGCACGGCAGCAAAGGCCGTGCGTACTATCTCATGCTTGGCGTGAGCACTCAGTGATTCTTCGGCCTGGGAGCGGCGGTGGATTTCTTTCATGCTCACCGCGGCGGCGCCCGCACAGGCCTGGAGGATGACCGCGACCTCAAAGCGCGATTTATCCGGAACGCGTTGGTGGAAAGCTTCCAAAACCTGCTCGGATACGACCTGGAATTGTTGGCGCTCTTCGGTGGTATGGCTCAAGTTTTCTAAAGCCTCGCCGATAGTGAAAAGAGAGGTGATGGAATGCAACTCTTTTCCTTCATTTTCGGTGGCATCGAGCGTTACCTGTTCGAAGAATTCAGAAATGGATGAGTTAGGAAAGACGGTGGGCACTTCCTTAGAAAACTCGGCAAGCACATTGGTGCCAAAGGACAACAGCGCATCAGAAACCGAGGAGAAGTAGTTATGGAAGGTGCGCGGGGAAACCCCGACGGCGGCAGTGATGCCTGAAACCGTGGCAGCTTCAGCGCCACCCTCGAGGACGAGGCGCGCTGCCGCATCGGCCATGGCCTGACGAGTAGCTCGCTTCTTTTCTTCGCGCAGACTAGTCACGGTGTGTTTCGCCTACCTTTTCTCGTTGGGTGCGCAAGAGCTCTTCGCGCTTAGAGTGCAAAGCCTCTCCCTCGATATCCATGTTTGGGGTGATCTTATCCAACCAACGCGGGAACCACCATGCCTTCCTATCCAGCACGAACATGGTGGCCGGGATGATCATCATGCGGACCACGAAGGCGTCGATAAGCACGCCAGCAGCCAGGGCAAAGCCCATGGTCTTAATAAACGGCTCATCCATCAAAATGAAGGCGGCGAAGACCGAAATCATAATCAGGGCCGCAGCGGTTACCACGCGGGCGCCATGCTTAAAGCCATTGGAGGTAGCGTTGCCAGCCGTCTTGCCATTGACAAATCCCTCGCGCATGCGGGTGACCAAGAAAACCTGATAGTCCATGGCCAGGCCGAAGGTAAGGCCGATGAGCATGATGGGCAGGAAGGAAAGAAGCGGCTGCGGGTCATCGACGATGCCGAACATACCCTCCTGCCAAATAGCTACGGTGATGCCGAAGGTGGCAGCCATGGAGAGCGCGAAGCCGGCTGCGGCGATAAGCGGCACCCAGATGGAGCGGAAGACCAGCATCAAGACGATAAAGGCCAAGCCCAGCACGATGGCTACATAAGGAATGAGTACGTTATTGAGGCGCTCAGAAATGTCATCGAAGATGGGGGTGATGCCGGTGATGCCGTAGGAGCCACCGGTCGTTTCAAACTCACCCTGGTAATCGCGCAGGTGGTTGAGGGTCTCGGTGGTTTCTTCATCGGTGGCGCCAGTGGTTGGCGTGATCATGATCTGTGCAGCATCACCGTTGTCAGTGGTCTGCACGATCTGGGCGTTTTCTACACCCGAAGTGCTATTGAATTCCTGCAGCAGGTCCTGGAACGCCGGCATGCGATCCTGTTCGGACACGTTAGCTACGTCAACGAAGGCGATCATTGGCGCATTGCGGCCTGGGCCAAAGGCATCTGCCGTAATCTCGTAGGCCTCGCGCTGCGGGGTACCCGGCCTCGCGGTGCCATCGGTGGGCATGGCCAAGCGCAGCTGGGCGAATGGTACGGCCAGGATGCCCAGCAAGACGACGCCGGCGATAAGATGCAGCCACGGATGGGCGCGCACACGGCGCACCCAACGCAGACCCATGGTGGGCTTTTCGTCCTCTGGGTCCGGCACCTTGGGGCCGGGGACGCGGCCGGCAAAAATCTTGGTGCCCAAAAGTCCCAGCAGGGCAGGGATAAAGGTATTGGCAACGAGCACTGCGATGATGACCGTTGCTGCCGCGGCGATCGCCATGGTGCCCAGGAACGGGATGCCGATGATGGTCAGAGCGGCCAAGGCAATGACCACGGTGGTGCCGGCGAAGACGACGGAACCGCCCGCGGTACCCAGCGCCATGCCCATGGCGTGAGCACGGGTGGCCTTATCCATCTTCTTGAGCTCTGCGGCTAGTTCCTTAGGCGAGAGATCATTGAGGCCAGAAGAGGTAATGAGCTCATTGCGGAAACGGTTAACAATAAATAGTGCGTAATCGATGCCGACCGCCAAGCCGATCATGGAGGCCAAGGTCGGGGTCATATCGGAAATGGTATCCGTGAATACGGTGGATACCTGCACGCCAAGGATGCCGATGCCCACACCAATGATGGCGGAAATGAGCGGCATGCCGGCGGCGACGAAGGAACCGAAGGTAATCAGCAGCACGATTGCGGCAACGATAAGGCCGATAATTTCGGCGCTGCCACCCATCTCTTGACCAGCGGAGTTAAAAGCATTGCCCTGGTACTTGACCGTGAGCTCGCCCTCGTCGTACTTTTTCAACACATCCGTTACCGCAGTCATATCCTCTTCCGGGATGTCCATGACAGCATCGGCGTCGAACGTAATAGTGACGGTACCGGTAGTTTTATCCTCGCTGAGAGGGGAGAGCTGTTGCAGGTTCTTCTTCACCTGCTCCTCCGGCATGTGCTGGGCCTTCATTTTTTCGCCCATTTGCTTTTCCATGCCAGCGGCGGCCATAACCGGGCTGACCAGCTTGTCTTGGTCCTTGAGCGCACCGGTGTCCTTGAGGTCACCGAGGAGGTTATCCACCTCGCCGGCCACCTGCTTATCGGTGAGGTCTTTGCCCTCCGGTGCTTGGATAACCACTGTGCCCTCGGGAGCGCTCATGGCGTCGGTGTCTTGGCCAAAGCGCTCCATCATCTTGTCTTGGGTGGTGGTCGAATCCATCTCCGGCATGGAGAAGTTGGGGTTCGGCGACTTGGCAAAGCCGGCGGTTAGGCCCACCATGGCCACCAAGACGATAAGCCAAAAGACCAGGAAGGGCCATACCTTGCGGTATGACCAACTTCCTAGTCGGTAGAGAAATTTAGACATATGCGTGCTTTCTAGTCGAGTGAACGGGCAATGTTATGCGCGCGGATAAGCGCGGATATGCGATCCGCGAGCAAAGATTACATTTCATAAGAAACATTGCACAGTCTATGCAAAATTACTGAGTGTACGCAAAGGTACGTGTGGTGCATCATAAATTGACGCTATCGAGAGATAAAACATTCAATCTCTGCAGCGTCGGAGATTTCGGCGTGGAGCGGTAGACTATCCGGCATGCTCCATGCCGTTAGTTTCGCCCTTTTGGATTCCGTTAATGCCTTGCTTATTGGCATCCTTGTGGCCATCGGCATCATCTTGCCCCGCGGTAAGTACCGGCGCATCGCCGCATTGGTGGTGGTAGGAGATTGGGTCGGGGTGCTCGTTGCAGCGGCCGTGGTTATGTTTTTGCTGCTTGGGGTAAAAGATCAAATTGAGGCCATTTTGAGCTCGCCCATTGCCGGCTGGGTGCTTGTCGCAGTTGGCATCGCCGTGGCTATCGGCTCGTGGCGCTCCAAAGGGCAACCCAACGCCTTGGTCAACCGGCTACTAGAACCATTGCGCACGCCGTCGCTGATTACGGCACTCATCGGCTTTGTGATGGGTGTGGTGCAATCACTGACCTCGGTGCCTTTTTATTACGGGCTCATGCATTTGGCCACAGAAGATATTTCTCCGGCAGCACAATATGGAGGCCTAGTGTGGTATGCCAGCCTAGCGCTATCCTTGCCCACCATCTGCGGCCTATTTATCGCTGTGGTGCGCGCACATCCCGATTCGGCGGCGGGCAGGCTTTTTGCCGCTGCCCGAGCCAATAGCACCCAAGTGGCGCTCTTTGGCGGTTACCTCGTGGCGATCTTTCTCATCCTCATGGGCGTAGTGTCGCTTTAATCAAAGAGGACTTCATCCAGGCTTAATGCCTCATTGGATTGGCGCTGGGCGCACTCCACGTAGCGCGCCGCGTGTGGGATGAAGGCTTCCGATTCTTCTGCGCTGAGTTCGCGGCGGACCTTGGCCGGCACGCCGACGGCGAGGCTGCGGGGCGGAATGTTTGTGTCTTCTAGTACCACGGCACCGGCGGCGATAAGCGAGCCCGCACCTATAGTGCAGCGCGAAAGTAATGAGGAGGACATGCCCACTAAAGAACCTGACTCTACGTGTGCGGCGTGGACCATTGCCATGTGCCCCACCGTGACATCATCTTCCAGTACGCAGGGGGTATCTTCTTCCACGTGGAAGACACAGTTGTCCTGAATATTGCACCGCGCACCGATCCGAATTTCCCCAACATCACCGCGCAGCACGCTGCCATAAAACACGGAGGATTCCGGGCCGATTTCAACGTCTCCAATGATGGTGGCATTAGGGGCAATCCACGCGCTGCGATGGATGCGTGGCTTCTTTCCAGCAAAGGGCAACAGGAGCATGTGCGGATTCCTTTCAAAAGTTATTCGACTACTAAAGCCAAGGCGGGGGAGAGCTCATATTCGCCGGGGCGGGGAAGGTGGTCTAAGAGGGCGTCGGCAAGCGCGGGCGTAAGCGGAATAACCCAGCCGCGCCGGGGATCCTTGATGGGCAGGGCATCCTTCTTCGCAGTCGGGAAATGAACCGTTGCGGTGGGAGAAACCAGGGTGGCCGACTCGCGGGAGCGGGCTATCTCGCGCAGAACCTCCGCGCCGGGCTGATTGGTGACCACTATGATCAATGAGCCGGCGGTGTGGATTTCCAGCCTTTCCACCTGGGCAGTGGGGGCAGTGGAATCGGGGTGCGCTAAGCGCGGGGACTGCGTGCCGGTGAGCCGAGCAAGTGCATCTTTTAATCCCATAAGCCTCTAGCCTAGTGAGCGCGCACGGTAACGGTGTGGCCGCGCTCTAGATCGAAGTAGGTGCGTTGTCCCGTGGCGGCAACGTGCTCGCGAGCGAGAGATTCGTCTTGGGTAACCGACGTAGCAAAAAATACTAAAGGGCCGCCTGGGTGGCGCCAGGTACTGAAATAGCGTGCGCCCTCTCGCCTGGCTCGTGCGAGGGCTGTGCGTATCGCGTCCGGAGTGGGCTCATCTGCTTTCAGTAGCGCCGTTGCGGTAGGGGCGTAGGCAAACCCGGTGCGGGGTTGCTGGCCGGTTTCGATATCGAAGGTGCCTTCCTCGTCCGCGAGTAATTGCCGGAAAATGCGCTTCATTGGGTCCAGCGTAGTATGGGGCATCATGATTGACGCTAAGAACACCGCACTCGTTATCGAAGGCGGCGGCATGCGCAATTCCTATACCGCCGCCTGCATGGTTAAGCTCATCGAAGAAGGCGTGGACTTTGGTTGGGTAGGCGGTGTTTCAGCCGGGGCATCCCACACCGTTAATTATTTATCGCGCGATGCTCGGCGTGCGGAAGAGTCGTTTACGGACTTTGCCAAGAATCCTAGTTTTGGCGGTGTGGGGTCGCTGGTGCGTGGAACGGGCTATTTTAATGCGGAATATATCTACGAGCGCGCCGCGGATAAGGACCTGCCTTTTGATTGGACGGCTTACCGCGAGCACCCGGCCGATATGGTGCTGGCGGCAGCGCGGGCGGATACCGGCGAGTCCGTTTATTGGACTCGCGAGGATGTCCACACCCCAGAGGATCTTTTTGTGCGGGTGCGAGCCTCTTCCACGCTCCCGCTGATTATGCCGATGCGTTTTATTGACGGCGCTCCCTATGTCGACGGCGCTTTAGGCTCTTCCGGCGGCATTACCATCGCGCAAGCGGAGGAGGCCGGCTACGAGAAGTTCCTTTTCATCGGTACTAAGCCGCGTGGGTATGTACGTCCTGAGGTGGCGCGCCCGGCCTTAATCCGCCGCATCTTCCGCAGGTACCCCGCTATTGCCGACGCCCTGATAGCCCGCCCCGCTATCTACAATGCCGCCAAGGACCGCCTTGTGGAATTGGAACGCCAAGGCAAGGCCCAGCTATTTTTTCCGGAGGACATGCAGGTCGTCTCTACCGAGCGCAATGTGCACAAGCTGAGCGCGAATTATCAGGCGGGCAAAGCCCAGACCTATACGGAGTGGCCGCGGTGGAAGGAATTCCTCCTCGACTAGTTCACTTTGGATAGTTGCTGTGAGATGTACCGCTGCTGGGGGTGGTCGGTCGACGGTGAAACTGGTCTAAGCAGTAGCGATGCCGAGTGCAGGCTTTGAAGAAAGTGTCTTTCACGTGGCACTTTGCTGGAAAATGCCTAAACTATTCCAGCGTGTTAGCAATTTTTGATGGAAATATATGGCTGAGCATCTTTTTCATAGTGCTGCTCGGCACGTTATTTGGCATGATTCCTTTCGGGCCGCTGCGCTTTGGCGCGGCCGGCACGCTTTTTGTGGGTTTGGCCCTCGGCTCGTTTATTGACCTGGACAAAGACATCCTAAGCTCCCTGCAAGAGCTGGGCTTGGGACTCTTTATTTATATGCAGGGGCTCTCCGCTGGTGAGCGCTTCTTCAAGGGCTTTTCCAAGCAGATGAAGCACATGCTCACGGCGGCCATTGCGATTGTGGTGGCTGCGGGCGCAGCCCTCCTCTTTGGTGGCATGCTGGGGCTGGATACCTTGGCTTCCGTTGGTGTATTTGCCGGCGCCACGACCTCGACGCCGTCGCTGGCAGTTGCCCAGCAACAAACCGGTGAAGAGCTACCCGCCGTGGGCTACTCGCTGGGCTATCCCGTGGGCGTGGCGGTGGCCATTTTGGTCGTGGCATTCCTGCTCAAGCAGAATTGGCCCGCCAAGCACGATAAGGATAATTCTGCCTCCAAGATCTTCCGTTCCCGCACCATTCGCGTTACCAAAGACGTGAACTACGATGATTTGGAAGAACAGTTCAAGGATCACTTTGTTATCGCTACCATTCGCCGCGGTAATAAGGTCCGGGTTGCCGGCGATCGCCCCGAATTGCACAAGGGCGATATCCTGCGCGTGATGGTCACCAAGGCTAAGGCCCGTGAGCTCACCCAAATGCTGGGCAAGCGCCAGCCGCAGACTCCGTTCGTGGATAAGCGCCTGGTCATCGAAACCGTGGCGGTATCTAACCAGGATATTGCCGGTCGCACCGTAGAGGAGTTGAACCTGTTTTCTCGCTATGGCGGCCGCATCGTGCGCGTACAGCGTGGCGACGAGGAGTTCCTAGCCAATAATGAAACCCACTTGGCCTCTGGCGATACGCTGGAGCTCATCGTGAAGTTTGACCGTTTGGGCGATATCCGGGATTACTTCGGTGACTCCGTTAAGTCCTACTCCGAGTTGAACTGGGTGGCACTAGGCGGCGGTCTTTTCTTGGGCTACCTGCTCGGCCAGGTCGTAGTACCGATGCCGGGAGGCGCTTCCTTCGAACTGGGCTTTGCACTCGGACCGCTGATTACCGGCCTGATCCTCGGCGCGCTGCACCGCACCCGCCGCATCCCGTGGCAGGTTCCGGCCTCCATTAATACCGCCTTCCAGCAGTGGGGCCTCGTCATCTTCTTGGCATCCGTGGGCCTATCTTCTGGTGAGGCATTCCTGTCCACCGCATTCTCCTGGATGGGGCTGAAGTGCATGATCCTTGCTGCCATTGTTACCTCGGTGGCTGCTGTGTTTTTCGCCGTGGCGAATCGCTTCATGGGGCAATCTGAAACTCGCACCGTCGGCGGACTCTCCGGCATTTTTGCCCAGCCAGCCGTAGTCAATTACGCCACGGGGCTTAGCTCCGACTCACGTATTATGATCGGCTACGCCGCCACGATTGTGGTGGCACAGGTGGTCAAAATCGCCGTTGTCCCAGTGATGTTGATGCTTTAACCGGGCAACCGAACAAGGCCGCTTCCCAAGAATGGGAAGCGGCCTTTTGCTTGTCTTGTAGAGAAAAGAAAGCAGTGCTGCTTTAATCCGCCACCAGCGTTTCCATGGTCAGCTCTGGGTGTTCTTTCTCAATGAAGGCGAGCTTCCACTTGTCACCAAAGAGCGCGATGAGCTCGCCGTCTTGGCGGGTGAAAATTTCCACGCCACGCTGACGGCCAAGCTCTGGGGCGGATTCGGCATCGGTGCGGCGAGCTACGGAATAGGGGATAGGCTCGGTGACGGTTTCCACGTTGTATTCGAACTCCATGCGGGCCTGCATAACCTCGAACTGCATGGGGCCGACCGCCGCCATGACCGGCGAGGCATCGCCACGGGCTTCGTTCTTGAGAATCTGAACCACGCCCTCGGCTGCTAGCTGATCCAGGCCCTTGCGGAAGGCCTTGTACTTGCCCAGCGACTTCGCGCGCAGAATCTGGAAAGCCTCCGGGGCGAATTGTGGCATCGGCTTGAACTGGACCTTTTTGCCGGAATAGATGGTGTCACCAGGGGCGAGTGAGCCGGCGTTGACCAGACCCACGATATCGCCGGGATAGGCGGTGTCCACGGTATCGCGTGTGCGGCCGAAGACGGTCAGGGCATACTTGGTGGAAAAGCTGCGGCCAGACTGGGCGTGGTGCACCTGCATGCCGCGCTCAAACTCGCCGGAGACCACGCGCATGAAGGCCAAATTATCGCGGTGCTTTTGGTCCATGCCTGCCTGAACCTTAAAGACGACGCCGGAGAAATCATCGCTTACTTCGCGGACCTCATCGATAGCACTGGTGGCAGCCTCAACCGCTTTAGGATCAGATTCGCGCGAGTGCGGGGCCGGGGCAATGGCACACAGCGTATCCAGGATTTGGTGCACACCAAAGTTCAGCATCGCAGAGGCAAAAATGAGTGGGGAAGTCACGCATTGCTCAAAAAGCTCCTGATCATGCAGGGCACCATCGGCGGCGAGGAGCTCGGCCTCTTCGACCGCGGTTTCCCATACATCTGCTTCCTTCTCACCGGCGGCATCCGGATCGAAGTGCTCTTCTGGAGCAATGGTGGAACCGCCAGCGGTGCGGATAAAATGGATATACTCATCGGCCTCGCCGTCGTCATTGATATGCGCCAGACCGCGGAAATCACCGGCTATGCCCACCGGCCAGTACAGCGGAGTGGGCTGCAGCTGGATTTCGTTGACGATCTCATCGACGAGCTCCAAGGGCTCGCGGCCTACACGGTCCCACTTATTGATCACGGTGACGATGGGCAAGCCGCGGGCCTTGCAGACGCGGAAGAGCTTGAGGGTCTGGGGCTCGAGGCCCTTGGCGGCGTCGATAAGCATGACTGCCGCATCTACCGCGGTGAGCACGCGGTAGGTGTCTTCCGAAAAGTCCGCGTGGCCTGGGGTATCAACCAGGTTGATCATGTAGGGCTCGCCCTCGTGTCCCTCGGGCGCATACTCGAACTGCAGCGCTGAGGAAGCCACGGAAATACCGCGGTCCTTCTCCATGTCCATCCAGTCAGACACGGTGGACTTGCGGTTGCCCTTGCCGTGGACCGCGCCGGCCTCGTTAATAACGTGTGCGTGTAGCGCCAGCGCCTCCGTCAGCGTGGACTTACCAGCATCCGGGTGGGCGATGACGGCAAACGTGCGGCGGCGCGAGGCCTCAGAAACGACAGAACTCATGCGGCATAGTCTAGTGGGTTTGCGCTACCACTCCACATTGAGGCGGCGCCCCAAATCATCAAAGACGCGGCGGGCTACCGATAGCTTCTTCGCAATGGGACGCTGCAGGCCGGGTTTGCGCTTGTCGTTGTAGTATTCGCCGGATTCGAAGTGGATGCCTTCCGTGCCGGTCAGGTAGTAAGCGAGGTTATCGCCGCCTTCGGCAGGCTTGCCAAAGGTTTTGCCGATCAGTCCGGAATATATTTTGGACATCATGCCAGTCGAGGACTTGGAGAAGTCCGTGGCCAGCACGCCCGGGTGGAAAGAGACTGCATTAAGCCCGTGGGCATCGAAATAGCGGGTAAGCAGGATATCCCCCAACTTCGCGTTGCCATAAGCACGCTCGGGGCTAAAGCGCTCCACAGTATCGGGATAGTTTGGCTCAAAGTAGGACATGAGAAAATTGGCCAGCGAAGCGGTCTGGACCACGTTGGCAGAATCTGCGCGCAGCTTCTCGCGCAGCAAAGAGGTCAACAGGAAAGGCGCAACCACGTTGACCTGCCAGGTGCGCTCAAATCCATCAGCAGTGGTGGAGGGGCCATCGAAAATGCCGCCAGCATTATTGCCTAGCGCATGGATATGCTCCAGCTCGCTCAACTCTCCAGCCAGGCGGCGCACCTGCCCCAAAGACTCGAAATCGGCAAGGAAGTACTGGCCGCCCACTTCCTGTGCCACCGCGCGAGTCTTTTCCGGGTTGCGGCCAATAATAACCAGGTTGTCTTGCGGGCGGGTGCGGTGCAACTGGCGTGCGGCCGCGGCGCCCAGCCCGCCCGATGCGCCCGTAATCACAATCGTCTTGGCAGTGCTATGTGGCGAAGTCATAGCCCCAATCTTAACTTCGCGGCGGGGGTGGTGCCTGCTAGCAGTTTCCTTGCACCCCAAGCAGGTCTATACTTCCGCTCGTGAAACATCTGCTTTCCATACGGCAGTGGGGACCGGCGCGCTTAACCGCCGCCGGCTTTCTTTTGCTCATTTTGCTGGGAACGGTTTTGCTCATGCTACCGTTCGCCGAGGCCGGCACCGCCCGCGCTTCTTTTCTGTCTGCGCTTTTTACCGCTACGTCTGCGGTATCGCTAACCGGACTTATCGTGGTGGATACCGGTAGTTTTTGGAGCCCGGCCGGCCAAGTGATCATCTTGGCACTCATCCAACTGGGTGGCTTGGGCATCATGTCCCTGGCCTCGCTATCCGGCCTGCTTTTTACCGGCCGGATTAGCTTCAAAGCACGCAAAACGGGCGCCTATGAGGGGCGCCCCATTGCTCCTGGCGGAATTCGCAAGACGCTGATTTTTACCTTTGCCTTTACCGCCGTGGCAGAGATCATCATCGCTCTCATCGTGGCTGCGCGGTTGATGATTGGCTATGGTCATTCCTTTCCGCGCGCGGTATGGGAAGGCATCTTTCACGCCATTTCTGCATTCAATAACGCGGGATTTAGCACCAATAGCGATAATCTAGTGCCCTTTGTTGCCGATGCCTGGATTCTGCTGCCCTTAGCCGCCGCGCTGATCGGTGGCGGCTTGGGATTTCCGGTATGGGCGGAGCTGGTGCGCCTCGTGCGCCGCAACCGTTACGTGGTCCACCGCATCTCCATTACCGCGCGCATGACTCTGGTTGCTACGACCGTGCTCTTGGTAGCGGGTGCGGTCTTTTTCGCCTGCATGGAATGGACCGGACTGTTGTCGTCCATGTCGCTGGGAGAAAAATTGCTCAACTCTTTCTTTGCCAGTGCATCTCCGCGCACGGCCGGCTTTAATGCCATCGATTACGGGCAGGCTCACCCCATTACCCTGATGGGCACCGATATTTTGATGTTCATCGGCGGCGGGTCTGCCGGTACCGCCGGCGGCATCAAGGTCACCACCGCGTGCGTGCTCTTGGCGGCGATGGCGGCTGAGTTCACTGGGCGCGAAACCACGACCATCGGGCACCGCAGCCTTCCGCGCTCGGTAACCCGCCAGGCCCTGGCTTTGAGCTTTGCCGGAGTCATGGTGGTCACACTCGGCGTGGCGGCCCTGCGCTTTTTTGATCCGGAATTCAGTGGTGACCAAGTCTCTTTCGAAGTACTCTCCGCATTCGCTACGGTGGGTTTGTCCACCGGAATTACCGCCAGCCTATCTGCACCCTCGCAGATAGTGCTGTGCCTCATCATGTACCTGGGCCGTGTTGGCCCAACCACCTTGGTAGCGGCGCTGGCGGCAAAAACCGTAAGTCGGCGTTTTAGCTATCCCGAAGAAAGGCCGTTCCTTGGCTAATATTCTCAAGGCGCTGGGCCGCACCCGCGCCGGCATCGATATTCCACCCGTCGTCGTCATCGGCTTGGGACGCTTTGGCTCCTCGCTAGCCCATGAGCTGATGGCCAATGGCGTTGAGGTCCTTGGCATTGACTCCAGCGAAAAGCGCGTGCGCGAAGAAGCGCCTTACCTCACTGAGACCATTGCGGCAGATACTACTGACCCGGAAGCCTTACGTCAGCTGGGCGTGGAGGAAGTCGAGCGCGTCATCGTTGCTATCGGCTCCCACCTAGAAGACTCCATTCTTACCGCGTCTAACCTGGTGGAGCTGGGGGTGAAAGATATCTGGGCCAAGGCAGATTCAGAGGCGCATGCGCGCATTTTGAGCCAGATTGGCACCCACCACGTCATCCGGCCAGAGCGAGATACGGGTCGCCGCGTCGCCTACCTTTTGGGCGGGCGTTTCCGGGATTTTGCGGAGATTGCCACCGACTATGGCGTGACCCAGATGGCCGTTCCTAGCTCATTGGTGGGCCGACCGCTCGACCTTTCCGCCATCTGGCGCACCCACCGCGTGCAATTGGTTTCGGTGCGCTGTGCGGAAGGGCAGTGGGCCCCACTTGCCGACGCCACCGAGCTCGCCCCCACCGATTTCATCGTCGCCGCCGGCAGCCCGCAGGCCCTAGAGAAATTCTCCCAGTGTTAACGCGAGTGAATTTGGTTTTGGGCCTTGCCTAGCCCCTCGGTGACGATGAGTCGGGCGGATTCGGCCGCGGTAGCAATGGCGGTGTCGAATCCCGTGCCGGCATCAACTGGGCCAAGCACGTAGTCCGGAATCGACGAGCCCTTGGGCGGCCGCGCAATGCCAATTCGTATACGCAAGTAGTCGCGCGTGCCTAAGCGCTCGGTGAGGGACTTGAGTCCGTTGTGCCCGTTTTCATTGCCACCCTGCTTGAGCCGGACCTTATTGGCCGGCAGATCGAGCTCATCGTGGAGGACAATCACATGGTCTGGAGCGATTCCTAATTGCTGCGCTAGCGGTGCTACAGGATCCCCCGACAGGTTCATAAAGGTGCCCGAACGCACGGCAAGTACTTTATGGCCCTCCCAATTAAGCGGAGCTGCCTGGACATCCATCCCGCGCACCGGTTCGAGGACATCTCCGCCTGCAGCCAGTAGATCGTCGATGGCCATATAGCCCACATTGTGGCGGGTAGCGGCATACTTCGCGCCGGGGTTGCCCAAGCCCACGATAAGCCAGTCTGCCTCCAGATCATTCGGATTGAGCCCCGGTTGCGTCTTTTTTCCTGCGCCAAAGATCCGCGCGAAAAAATCTCCTAAATCTGCCACTGCGCTAGCTTCCTCTCTCGGTAGGGTGGGGTGGTATGAGTCAGGTTATTAGCTCCCTTTCCCGTAGCGTAATTCCCGCGCCCATGGCCGGCGGTCCCACCACCCCGGAACTAGTGCACGCAGCCTATGCGGCTGGGTCTTTCGGCACCCTAGGTTTGGGCTCTGCCAGCATCGACTCTGCTCGCACACAGATAGAACAGTGCGCCGGAATTCCGTTCGGGGTGAACCTCTTTTGCCCTCAAGATCCACTTACCGAGCCGTACTTGGCAGCTGCACGCGAGCTGGCTCAAGCAGAAAACCAGTCGCTACCCGAGCCCGACTATGCCTTTGGCTATGAAGAAAAGCTGGAGCTAGCCCTGCGCGGCGGCGCCCGGGTGGTGTGGTCCATGTTTGGAACCTTTAACGCTGGTCACCTAGAGCAAATTCATGCCGCAGGAGCAGAGGCATGGACCACCGTTACCACCCCTGCGGAGGCAATTGCGGCCGCACGTGGCGGCGTTGACGTGCTGTGCGTCCAAGGTCCGGCCGCTGGTGGACACCGCGGAACCTGGGAGCTTTCCGCAACCCCGGATTCCCGGGGCTTAGAAGAGCTAGTAGCCGATGTGCGCGCCGCTTCTCCAGAACTTCCCCTTATCGCAGCCGGTGGCCTGCGCACCGCGGCTGATGTAGCCAACGCTATGTCCTGGAGCGGAGTTGCCGCCTGCTCTTGCGGGTCCGCCTTTTTGCTCGCTGCCGAGGCTGGCACGAGCGACTATAACCGGCAGCTTCTTCGCCGTGGTGGGAAAACCGTTTCCACCCGTGCATTCTCAGGCCGCTTCGCCCGCGGTTTGGAGACCGAGTACACCCGGAGACACCCTGACTTGCCCCCGGTCTACCCACTTTTGAATCCGGTCCTAAAGAAACGCCGTGCGCAGCACGATGATGCCGTATCCTACTGCCTCGTAGGTACAGAGGTAGGCAAAATAAACGGGGGTACTGTGGCCGACATCCTTAACCGACTATGCCAAAACCCACACTAGTAGGCGCTAATATTTAGGTTTGAAGATTTAATGCCACCCCCGTGACAGAAAAGGAATGAATTTCGTGACTGCGAACGCACATGTTGGCCATGATGATTGGAACGAGCGCCTCGAGCTGGCGCAGCAGATGATTCCACTCATCCACCAGCTGCACCGCAACAATAACGTTGTCACCACCATCTTCGGCCGCCCGCTGGTGGGCCAGACGGATATCGACATCATCAAGTCCCACCGCTACGGCCGCCGCATTGCGCAGCGCCACCTGTCCACGGCGGAGACCCTGCCAATCCTGGTGGAATTGGCGGACATGAACCTAGGCGCCGCCAGCGTTGACCTCGGCCGCTTGGTACTGGGCTGGGAGGAGTCCAACGAGGAAAACCTCCGCATGTACCTGGAAGGCGAGCTATGCGAGATCGTCGGTGCAGGCGTGGATTTGGAAACCACCGACGTCGTCCTCTATGGCTTTGGTCGCATTGGCCGACTGCTTGCCCGCCTGCTCGTCGCCCGCGAGGCAGCCTATGGTGGAGTCCGCCTGCGCGGCATCGTCCTGCGCAAGAAGGGCGATGGGGACATCCTCAAGCGCGCCTCCTTGCTGCGCCGCGATTCCGTCCACGGCGCCTTCAACGGCACCATCTCCGTGGATGAGGAAAACGAGGTCATCTGGGCCAACGGCACCAAGATCCAGATGATCTACGCTAACGATCCCTCCGAGATTGACTACACCTCTTATGGCATCAACGATGCCATCTTGGTAGATAACACTGGCGCGTGGCGCGACCGCGAGGGCTTGTCCCAGCACCTCAAGGCCAAGGGCATCTCTCGTGTGCTTTTGACTGCACCGGGCAAGGGCGATATCAAGAACATCGTCTACGGCATCAATAACGAAAAGATCACCGATGAGGATCAGATCCTCTCCGCCGCGTCCTGCACCACCAACGGCATCACCCCAGTACTCAAGGTCATCAATGACCGCTACGGCGTAACCCACGGCCACGTGGAAACGGCGCACTCGTTTACCAATGACCAGAACCTCATCGATAACTACCACAAGGGTGATCGCCGTGGCCGCGCCGCGGGCCTGAACATGGTGCTTACCGCCACCGGTGCAGCTAAGGCTGTGTCTAAGGCCCTGCCGGAGTTCGAAGGCAAGCTCACCGGCAACGCCATCCGCGTTCCTACCCCGGACGTGTCTATGGCCGTGCTTAACCTTGAACTGGAAAAGGAAGTAGACCGCGAAGAGGTCAACGACTTCCTGCGCAACGTTTCGCTGCACTCTGACTTGCGTCAGCAGATTTCCTATATCGCCTCCCCAGAGGTTGTTTCCTCTGACTTCATCGGCAATACCCACGCTGGCATTGTCGACGGTGTTGCCACCATCGCCTCCGGCAAGCACCTCGTGCTTTATGTGTGGTACGACAACGAGTTCGGTTACTCCAACCAGGTAGTACGCATCGTAGAAGAGCTGGCGGGTACCCGCCCGGTTGTTCTGCCGAAGCGCGTTTCTCCTGCTGAGCTTTAAGGCTCAATGATTTTAAGCCCGCGGTTATCCGCGGGCTTAAGTCGTTTTCCAGGGCTTAGGGCTAAACGTTTGTGATTCAGCGTGTTGGTGGGGTTAGATTTGGTTTTCTTGGATGCTGATTGAATGGTTGGGGCACCCCAGCCGGTGTAGCTGGGGCCCGACCCCGGAAAGTAGACACGTCGGGGGTTAGCTATGCTGCTTGGGGCACTTCATCTTTACTTGCTGACGCTGATGCTCTCGACGGCATTCAGCTTTATGCCCTCTCGGATGCAATCGAGTCGTATCGTGATGCGGTCATAGAACAGGAGAATGCTGCCTTTACACCCTCGCGGGGCGAAGACTAATGGCCAAAAGCTCTGGTTCGCGTGGGCAGCGGGTGGGCTATATCCGGGTTTCCACAGTGGAGCAAAATAATCAGCGCCAGAAAGAACTACTCAATGCTTCCGGCAGGATTGACCGGTTCTTTGAGGATAAGATTTCCGGCCGCACTAAAACTGCACGCCCTGGACTGAGGGAGTGCATGACCTATGTGCGCGACGGTGACGAGCTCGTCGTGTCGTCGATTGACCGCCTCGCCCGTTCGCTGACAGATCTGCGCGGGATTGTTGATGAACTTACCGGCAAAGGTGTGACTGTTACTTTCCTGCATGAGAATCTTATCTTTGCGAAAGGCACCACGGACCCGCGTGCAGATTTAATGCTCGGCATTCTCGGTAGCTTCGCGGAGTTTGAGCGGGCCATTATCCGCGAGCGCCAGGCGGAGGGGATTGCGTTGGCGAAAAAGGCCGGCAAGTTCAAAGGCCGCAAACCTGCTCTAAGCCCAGAGCAGGTGGCGGAGATTAAGCGGCGCGTATTGGCGGGGGAGTCGAAAGCAGCCTTGGCGCGGGAATTCGGAGTCACTCGCCCTACGGTGTATCGGGCGTTGAAAAACGCCTAGGGCGGTGCAGCCGTATCGGTAAATCTGCGCACCTGTCAGTCCCGCCATACGGCAGAAAATACGCTAAAACACCCTCTTGGCACATGCCCGATATGTAGGGAAGTTATTCCGCACAGATTGTTCTCCTGTTATGAAACCTTCGCGATACAGATCGGCCACTCATCCAGTTTGTATTTCATATCACGCATATGAGCATTCCCTTCGTTAATTAGAGAAGGTACTTTTAGGATAAGTAATTTTCTACGAGTGGGAGACTCTATCATGCGGAAATACTGGACCAAAAACGCACTAGGCAAGACAATGGCTGCTCTACTTCTAATGGCTAATTTGTCTTAACCAGCTGCCAATGCATCTACCTCTGCCCCTACAGAAGATTTCGGGGTAATCCCAGGAACAGTGGAAAGCTATGACTCTACAGCGGAGGAAATCTTGTCAGAAGCTGCCGCTTCGAAGAACTTCGACACTTCTGTCGACTCGGAATTATCTTTCTTTGGAAATAAAGGCCCTTACACTATCGTGTCGCAGTGGACGGATAAGAATGGAAAGCTGGTTTACCTTCGGGAGAAGGCTCGGGCGAAAAACCAGAACAAACACGGTCTATCCATTCGTGCTTCACAAGCTTCAACAAAATATGCGCCAAAAAATTAAGCGCTCCGGCGACCGCTATGAATATCGCCTGCCCATGGATCATATTTCCTGCTCAGGTTGGGGACCTTTTAAGAAGTGCCGGAAAGTTGAAACCACAGACATATTAACGGTGGTTGGTTTCAACAAGATAAGGGACGGCAAACCTTACGGAGTTGTAACCACCCACTGCCTTGGCTACCAAGGCCGTTGCCCGCAATGGATTATCAATTCACCGCAGATAAAATAGCAAATGTACAAAACGATGCCTCAATCGTGGGCCACGGAGCTCGCTGGGAAAGACATTTCCGGGAAAGATATGTCCAACTATGACCTGACGGATATCAATCTCGAAGGAAGCATATGCAAAGGATGCTCGTTTCGCGGCTCCATGGTGGCATGGGCTAACTTGAAATCGGCGGAATTCACCGACGCAGATTTTACGAACGCAATTCTTAGCGAGTCAGACCTTCGTGGAGCGACATTAACGCGCGCGAATTTTACGAACGCATATCTGGTACCTGTTACCGCCAGTCCAAGGCAATTCTCTGAATGTACAGGTTGGGATGCAAGTAATGCGATACTTTATAGCCCCTGATTGCGCCTACGCGAATTCCGTTCAAGCCCTACGGTGTATCGGGCGTTGAAAAACGCATAGCTACCGCGATGGGGCGGGTGAATATACGCCCCACAGTACATGCCGTATGGCAGGACATATGTGTAGGCATATGGCACAACTACGCTTTAACAGAACGGACACGTATGTGTGAAGTGTCCCAGGTTTTGTTCCGTTTGAGTAGATGGGAAAATCTGGAACATGCCAAGGAAATTTGACCAGGATGCAAAGAACCGTGTGGTCCGTCTCGTGGAAGACCGCATCTTGGCGGAAAACATGTCGATGCAAGCCGCATGCCAGGCAGTAGCCCCAAAACTGGGGGTTTCGTGGCACACAGCTCGTCAATGGACTTAAGCCTTCCCGCCGTGCGGGAAACACTCCAGAACCTGTGCCTGAAGATTTGGCCGCCGAAAACGCGAGGCTACGCCGTGAAAATCACCAGCTACGCGACACCAATGAACTTTTAAAGGCTGCCTCGGCTTTTTTCGCGTCGGAACTCGACCCAAAACGTCGGAAATGATCTGGTTCATCGATGAATACCGGAATTGTTTCTCTGTTGAGTTCATTTATAAGACGTTGAAAAACCGGGCTGGTGGGTTTATCACCTCGCGTGGATATCGCCAATCCAAGGCCCGTGGACTAAGTGCTCGTCGCCTTCGCGATGCTGCGCTGGTTGAACGCATTAGTGCTGTTCATCGGGATAATTACGGTGTTTATGGTGTGCGGAAAATGTGGCATGCTCTTCGCCGTGAAGGAATTGATATCGGTCGTGAACAAACTGCTCGGTTGATGCGCCTGGCCGGTGTTTCTGGCAAAGGCAAAGGCGGATCACCTATCACAACCCGAAAAGCTTAACGTGCCTGATCTGCGCCCAGACTTGGTCGAGCGTGAATTCAAAGCCCAGGGGCCGAACAAACTGTGGGTGGCTGACATTTGCGTATGTGCGCACGAAGAAAGGCTTTGTGTACGCCGCGTTTGTCACCGACGTTTACTCCCGACGGATCGTTGGGTGGGCGTTATCAGTCTCCATGCGTACCGAAGCACTGCCGCTGCAAGCTCTCAACCAGGCAATCGTGTGTGCTGAGGAAACAACAGGTCTCATTCACCATTCGGATCACGGCTCGCAGTATGTCAGCGTGGTCTACAACGAGCGACTTGCCCAGCACGGCATTGCAGCTTCCACCGGAACTGTTGGTGACTCCTATGACAATGCTCTTGCTGAAAACGTTAACGGCCCCTCACAAGAACGAGCTGATCCATACTCGCAGGTGGAATGACGTTGTCCAAGCAGAAATCGCTACGTTCGAGTGGGTGTCATGGTGGAACGAGACGAGACTTCACCAAAGCTTGGGATACCGAACCCCAGTCGAAGTGGAAACCGAATTTTGGAAGCAGAACCCGCCGCAAGCAATAATAGAAATCAAGGCAAATGCCTAGGAACAAAACTTGGGGCACTTCATTCATTTATTTATCCTTTCTTGCCCCAAAGGCTAAATCCACCTTTGTGAGGTGTTCTGTGTGCGCCTTTTTCAACTAGCTGCATTCTTCCAGTCTCCTGATGGTGGTGCCAGGTCAACCCGTTAGCAGAGCGATACTCTTGCGAGGCTTAGTTTGCCGGCCGCAGCGCTTTAGTTTTAAGCAGCCGGATCACCATCCACGTACCAGCCGTGGCGAAGATTCCTATCAGCACCGTCGCAAGAATATAGCGGGCAGGGGAATCCGCGTTCATGGGCCATGCGGGGAAGGCGATCAACCACAGCGGGGTTCTAGCGAGGACGTCTCCGCCCAAGGTCACGGAGACGATAGTGCAGACGATGCACAGTGCCAGGCCACTCATGATGCCCAGACGAATCACGATGAGAAGAGAGAATACCGAAATCACATATCCCACCCCAATGGCTAGGGGCAGTTGGACGGCCGTCGTCGAAGCTGAGCTGCCAGAAGCACTAAGTGCGAGCGAAGCGCCCACGCATACTGTGGATACTATCCCGAAAAGCCACCAGAGGAGCGCGCTGGAACAATGGCGGGATTCAATGTGGCTGAGTGGCCATACCGGCGCGAGTAATGGCCACACCACAACCGGTAACACACCCGCTCCTACAGGGAGAAGCAGAAAAATAAAGAAGCCCTGGACATAAGTCGGAGGGTAGAAAAGGACAAGAAATAGCAGTGCCAAGGCACTTAACGCCAAGCAGGCGATAACCGCTGGGCTGCACGCCGCTCGGTGGAGACCAACCAGCGCGCCTACCAAGCGGGGGCGGGCGGTGGCACGCGGTGCTGTGGCTGGGCGCCATGTGGCAGTGGTGCCGCTGGAGGCAGCGGTCGTCTGGCCGCGGCGAGGTAAAGCGAGACGGCGCAGGCGGCGCGGAGTGACGATGGCCGCATAGACGCCCACTGCTGCGAGAAGTAGCGTCAGAGCGAGGGCCGGCAGCGGACTTTCTTGCAGGAGTGGATCGCCTGGATCCAAGGGCACGGAATTTTGATGAATGTGCAATGAATGAAGCATTAGCCGCATGGGCCAAGCTGGTGGAAAAGCCCACCACGTAGGGCCTTCGACGACCTTGGAGGTCACGCTTGAAACCTGCCAGATAACGCTGAGTATTAGTGTCGCGCCAAGGCCATAGCGCCGCGAGCAGGCAGAAGCAAGACCAGCAATGCCAATAGCACCGAGGACGGAATACAGCCCGGCGAGTGCCACAAGGTGGTGCTGTTCGCGGCCTTGTGCGAACACTACTGCCCAGGACACCCCAAAGTTGAGGAGATGGAACGCGCCCAGGCTGGCGAGCACTACAACTAAGCGGGCAATGTGTTCGTAACGAGTAGTGAGGCGGCGCCACAAGGTGCCGCCGCCACGGGCAAGAACCTCACGGCGCTCTGTAACCGCGGCAAATACCGCAACGAGCGGCGCGTACATGCCGGTGACAAACATAGATTGCCAGCCGAGAACACCGGTAGCATCCTTAGCCGGGGAAGCGATAGCAGAAAAGACTATGGTCATTAGCGCAAGCGGTAAGGCGAGAAGAGGTAGCCACTGCACAGCGCTGCCACGGCTGCGCAGCAACTCTGCCGAAAGGTAGCGCTTAAACATCGGCCTCACCACCCAGGGAGGTGAGGCGGAAGAACTCGGACTCCAATTGGCCGCTGGGGGCAAGCTCCTGCAAGGACCCGGAATAGCGAATGGTGCCCTGAGACAAAATGGTGATGTCGTCGGCCAAATGAAGGACCTCGCCAAGCTGATGAGAGCTGACCACAACAGTGTGGCCGGCTGCTGCCAAGTCTCGCAGCAAAGTACGCAGCTCCACTATGCCCTGTGGATCAAGACCATTTTGAGGTTCATCCAGCAGCAAAATTTCCGGATCCCCTAATAAAGCCTGCGCCAATGCCAAGCGGGCCTTCATACCGGTGGAAAAGGATTTGGCTTTCTTAGAACCGACCTCGGCGAGTCCCGCAATGGCTAAAACACGCTCTACCTCAGACTCCGGCAGGCCTAGCAAGCGGGTATGTACGCGCAGGTTGGCAGCGGCGGAAAGATGCCCGTAGAAGGCGGGCCCGTTCACGGATGCCCCCACGTGGTCGAGTACTTCACGTGACCAAGGAGCACCAGCCACGCGTACTATTCCGGAATCTGCCGGCAGCAGGCCAAGGAAGATGGAAAAGAGGGTGGATTTTCCGGCCCCGTTGCGTCCAAGAAGGGCGTGGACTCGGCCAGGGGTGATACGAAAATCCACATCCCGCAGTACCGCGTGGGAGCCAAAGGATTTGCTGACGCGTTCAAAGGAGATCTCAAAACTCATACCGCCTAGTCTCGCGGCACAGCGCCGCAATCACCTCCGCCTAGGCTATGGACCTTAGCGCGAAGTTCTCCTACCACGGTAGGAGGCTTAGGCGATGCCAGCCTTTTGCGCCAAGAGCACTAGAGCTACGCGGTCGCGTGCAGCCAGTTTGGAAAGCAGAGAGGAAATATGTGTCTTGACAGTCGTATCCGCGATGACCATTTCACGGGCAATTTCCGCGTTGGTGGCACCGCGGGCGATGAGGGCTAGGACTTCTCGCTCGCGACGGGTGACAAGGCTTAAGCCCTGGCGCTCTTGCGCGCTCAGCTGCCCGCGCGCAATTGCGGCGCGGTAGGTCTGCAAGACTGGGCCGGTTACCTTAGCGGCTAGGACCGATTCGCCCTTGGCGACGTCGCGCACCGCTCCCACCAGTACATCCGGGTCGGCGTCTTTGAGGAGAAACCCATGCGCGCCAGCGGCGATAGATTGAGCCACCAAATCATCTTCATTAAACGTAGTGAGCATGATGATTCGGCAGTCAGGCACCCGAGAAAGGATGGCTTGAGCCGCGGCAATGCCGTCCATTCCGGGCATTCGGATATCTAGGATGGCGACGTCAATGCGGTGGCTTATCGCGGCGGTAACGGCTTCGTTGCCGGTGTGCGCGGTGGTAACGACCTCAATATCATCCTGAGCATTGAGGATCGTGGACAAAGCGGCGGCGAGCAGCGCTTGGTCATCGGCAAGCAGTACACGAATCTTAGACACGGTTTTCCCTCTGCAACGGAAGTTCGGCGAGCAGGGTGAATTTTGTGGCATCGCCCCAGCTCTCTAGCTTTCCACCCAATGCGTTGGCACGTTCTTCCACACCGATCAGGCCCACGCCGCTACCTGGGACTTCGCTGGGAGTCGGGGAGGGAGTGGAAGAAATTAGGGTGAGTCGGGCGACGTCGGCAAGCGCAAGCTCCACATCCACCTGGGTTCCTGGGCCCTGGTGGCGCAACGCGTTGGTCAAACCCTCAGAAATGATGCGCACCAACGCCAATTGCGTAAGTGCTGGAGCCTCGTAGGCCTCAGGTATATGCGCGTTAATGTCCAAGCCTGCCGCCCGGAAGCCATCGATAATGCCCTCGATGTGTTCTAGCTGCGTGGTGGGCTCCAGAGAGGTTGGTCCGGTGCTTCGCAGTGCAGTGACGATGCCGCGGACCTCTTCCAAAGCAGAATCCGCGCCATCACGAATACTGGCCAGCGCATCGTGGGCAGCCTCAGTGTTTGCACGAGCGGCAATGATCCCGGCGTTTGCCTGAACCTTGATCAACGTGAGGGAATGAGCGAGTACATCATGCAGCTCCCGTGCGATGAGCAGGCGTTCTTCTTCTTGGGCTTGGCGAAACCGCTCATGCGCTAGCCGCTCGCGCTGGCGTGCTAAATCGAAGTAGCGCGCAGCTATAAAATATGTGCTGCCTAGAACCGCCCAGTGCACGACCAACATGGCCAAGTAGCGGCGGTCCAGTTGGTAATGCAAAAAGAAAGACTCCGGATCTATGCGCCACATGAATGGCGAAATGAAGGAGCCAAGAATAGTGAGAGCCAGTACCGTGCGGGGAATGGCGCGGCGTGTGACATAGCGGGAGGTGGCATACACCGCCATGGGTGCAGTAAGCGCCCACGGGGTAATTCCCAGGTTAGTGGGAAGCTGGCTCATCCAAGCCATCGCCCAAGCTGCGAGAAGCACGATAAAGCCCGTGGCGCTGAGCACGGGACGGCTCCGCCAGACCCACATAAATGGCAGGAATAGCAACGATAGACCTGCCTGAATAATCTCAATTATGCTGGGATTCTTCGCGGCAGAAATGACATAAAATAGCGCAATGAGCACCGCCACCGCAGTGAGGATTTTATCTCCTAAACGCGCTTCCGCGACGGTGTCAGTGCTCATGATTGAAGATAGTAATACGGCCGGTGCTGCTACTTCTTCTTATCCTTCTTCTTGCCCTTCTTTGAGGTTTTCTTCGCCGTCTTCTGCTCGGACTTGCGCTCCAGCTTGGCTGCTACATCAGGCACATAGCGGAACTCTTCGCGGGCGGGGCGCTCGTAGGTCTCGCCATCAGATTCAGGGCGCTGCGGGATTTCAGGCATCTTGCGCTCGATCTTCTCGTAGGGAATGGTGCTGAGAAGGTGCGAGATGACATTGATACGCGAGCGCTTCTTGTCTTCCGATTCCACGGTGTACCACGGGGCGGTTGGGGTATCGGTGTGAATGAACATGGCATCCTTCGCGCGGGAATAGTCCTCCCAGCGGGTAATGGATTGCAGGTCCATAGGGGAGAGCTTCCAGCGGCGTAGCGGATCATTGCGGCGGGACTCAAAGCGCTTAATCTGCTCCTCATCGGAGACAGAGAACCAGTACTTGCGCAGCATGATGCCGTCTTCTACCAGCATCTGCTCAAAGGTAGGTGCCTGGTGGAGGAAGCGGACGTATTCCTGATCGGTGCAAAAGCCCATGACGCGTTCGACGCCGGCGCGGTTGTACCAGGAGCGGTCAAAGATGACAATTTCGCCCTTCGTTGGCAGCTTTTCCACATAGCGCTGGAAGTACCACTGGCCCTGCTCACGGGAGTTCGGGGCGGGCAGCGCCTCGACGCGGCACGTACGTGGGTTGAGGTACTGGGTGATGCGCTTGATAGCAGAGCCTTTGCCGGCGGCGTCGCGGCCTTCCATGATGATGACGACGCGGGCCCCGGTTTCAACGACCCACTGCTGCATGTCCACGAGTTCTGCCTGAAGGCGCTCGAGTTCCTTCTCGTAGGCCTTCTTGTTGAGTTTCTTAGGGGCTTTACTGCTCTTTGTGCTCATTGTCTCAGCTTAACCGCCGTTGATAGCAGGGGAGAAAACTGCACCGCCCTCGTTGGAGTGAGAATCTGGGCACAGTCTAAGAGCAGGTACAGCCTGGACCGCAGCCTGGTTCGCCGAAAAAAGTTGTATTGGAAATATGCCCCAAGCCCTCAATAGCAATGGTGACATTTTGACCATCTTGAATAAACTGCTGCGGCTCCCGTGCAAATCCAACGCCCTCTGGGGTACCGGTAACGATGACGTCTCCCGGATTGAGCGGGTAAAGCTGCGAGCAAAACTCGATCAGCTCAGCAACTGAAAAGATAAGGTCATCGGTGTTATCGCGCTGCCTTTCTTCGCCGCCCACGGTAGTAGTAAGTAAAGCACCAGAACCAGGTGCCCATTCCTCCGCGGTGGTGAGCCACGGGCCGAAGCCTGCGGTGCGATAGAAGGACTTACCGGCATGGAACTGGCTCGTCTGACGCTGGAAATCGCGCAGCGTGTAGTCATTCATGATGGCATAGCCGGCGACATAGTCGAGCGCCTCATTCCGGTTCACGCGGTGGGCGCGCTCGCCGATAATGACCGCCAGCTCGCCTTCATAATCCAGCTTCTGTGTGGCATATTCTGGAATGAGGACATCATCATAGGGGCCGGTGAGGGCATCGGCGAACTTGATGAACAAGGTGGGGTGTTCGGGGAATTCGCGTCCCATTTCGCGGATGTGTTTGGCGTAGTTAAGCCCGACGCAGATAATCTTGCCGGGATTCGGGACTACGGCCTCCAAGTCGGCGTGGTCGAAGACCACGGGTTCGCCGGAAAACTGTGCGGCTTTTCGCCAGTCCTCGCTGCGTAGCAGCTGGCCCACATCCTCATAATCCAATTCGACACCCACGTTATCGCCGTCGATGCGGATAGCGGAAGTGCCAAAGCCGGTGCGGAGGGTAGCCAGTTGCATGGCGACTATCCTACGCGCAGGATCTCATCCACCGCGTTCGCGCAGATAATGGGGATCTCCACCTTTTCCTGCTTTGCCCAAGGCTTGAGCACAAACGACGCCGGATCCATACGGCCTGGTGGGCGCCCAATGCCAATCGAAAGGCGCTTATAGTCCTTTGTCCCCAAGGACTTGGTGGTGGAGCGCAAACCATTATGGCCGTGGTCGCCGCCGCCGTCGCGGAGTTTAATGGTGCCAAAATCGAGCTCCAGTTCATCGTGGACGACGATGATATCGGCGGCGGAGAGATGAAAATATTGGCTAAGGGCTTTGATCGGCCCGCCGGAGAGGTTCATGAAAGACCGTGGCTTAGCACAGATAATCTTGCGGCCACCTGTCATGCCCTCGGCGACCTCGGTATTGGTCTTCTTGTGCACCGAAAAGCTGCTCATGAGCTCGCCAGCGAGTTCTTCAGCTACATCGAAACCGATATTGTGGCGGGTTCCTGCGTACCTGGGGCCAGGGTTGCCAAGGCCTACTACGAGAAGTGGAGTCACGCGCTCAATTGTCTCATACAGCGAAAGGAAAACGGCGAAACCGCCGCGAGGTGCATTTCTCACGGCGGTTTACGTACAGGAAGGGGAAGGGATTACTCCTCTTCAGAGTCAGAGGACTTTTCGTCCTCATCTGCGGACTCGGCACCAGCGTCAGCGCCGCCTTCCTCAGCAGCCTCGGCTGCTTCCTCGAGCTCCTCATCAACCTCAGGCAGGGAGATGGATACGATGACGGTGTCTTCTTCTGCCACCAAGGTGGTGTCTTCCGGCATGGTGACATCGGCAGCGGTGATAACCGCGCCGTCCTCGAGGCCCTCGATGGAAACCTCGAGCTCCTCCGGAATGCTCAGTACGTCTGCCTCAACCAGCAGTACGTCAGCATCCTGGATGTGCATAGTGCCTGGGGCCGGCTCGCCGGTCAGGGTAACCGGAACCTCAACCTCAACCTTCTCGCCACGCTTAATAGCAAGCAGGTCAACGTGGTCGATGTCGAAGGTCAGGACGTTCTGATCAACGTGCTTAACCATGGTCAGGTACTGCTCGCCGTCGATCTCCAGCTCCAAAACGGCGTTGACACCGTTGTTGCGGACGAGGGACTGGATGTCCAGCAGCGGAACTGCGAAGTGAACCGGCTCCTGGTGGGCACCGTAGATGACGCCTGGGACCTTCCAGTCGCGGCGCAGGCGGCGTGCGACACCCTTGCCAAACTCGGTACGTGCTTCAGCCTTGATTACTGGGCGCTGTGCCATGCTTCATTCTCCTTAGTCAAAGTAGTGCGGCGCGGCCAACGCGATAAAACGACGAAAGCCTGCCGATGGACGTCTTGGACGAGTCATCGCAGGCGTATATAAAAGCAACGTGCTCTAACTTCAATCGCGTCGATAACGGCTTCCTCATCCTGAGGTCGCCCTCGCCGAGACTGAGTTAGATTAGCACGCGTACCGTTAGCAAATCAAAAGCCGCCGAAGTAAATTCTCGGCGGCTAGTGATAGTAGATCATGTTTAGGCGCGATCAAACAAGGTGGTGACAGAACCATTCTCGAAGATCTCGTGGATGGTCTGTGCCAGCAGCGGTGCGATGGACAGCACCGTGAGGTTGGACCAGCCCGCGGTGGACTGCGGCAGGGTATCGGTGGTGATAACTTCCTCCGCACCGCATTCAGAAAGGCGCTCGCGGGCGGGATCGGAAAAGACGCCGTGGGTGCAGGCAATGACAACCTTCTTGGCGCCTGCATCCTTGAGTACGCGCACGGCGCCAGCAATGGTGCCGCCGGTGTCAATCATGTCGTCGAGAAGCACGCAGTCCTTGTCCTCAACATCGCCGACCACGCGGTTGGACACCGTCTTATTGGCCTCGGTATTGGAGCGGGTCTTGTGCACGAAGGCCAGCGGGGCATCGCCCAAGTCATGTGCCCACTTTTCCGCAACCTTTACACGGCCGGCATCCGGGGAGACCACGGTGATGTTATCGGTGGCGTACTTGGACTTGATGTAATCAGTCAGGATGGGCTGAGCGTGCATGTGATCGACAGGGCCATCGAAGAAGCCCTGAATCTGATCGGTGTGCAGGTCCACGGAGACGATGCGGTCCGCGCCGGCAGCCTGCAGTAGGTCTGCCACTAGGCGAGCGGAAATCGGCTCGCGGCCCAAGTGCTTCTTATCCTGACGTGCATAGGGATAGAAAGGCAGGATGGCGGTGATGCGCTTAGCAGAGCCACGCTTGAGAGCATCAATCATGATGAGCTGTTCCACCAGCCACTTATTGAGAGGCTGGGTATGAGACTGCATCACAAAGCAATCTGCACCACGCACGGACTCTTCAAAGCGGATGAAGATTTCGCCGTTAGCGAAATCGCGGGCGGTAGTAGGAACCAGATCGGTCTTGAGCTCCTTAGCTACAGCCTCCGCCAGCTCTGGGTGTGCACGCCCAGAGAAGAGCTTCATGTTCTTGCTGCTACCAGTTACCTTGCCAGTCATGGGAGAATATGCCCCTTACTTTTCGTTGTCCTGCGCACGGGCTGCGGCCTCAGCCGCGGGAGTACCCGGACGCTTCTTTTGAACCCAGCCCTCGATGTTGCGCTGTTTGCCACCGGAGACTGCGAGTGCTCCCGCAGGAACATCGTCTTTAATTACTGTACCCGCCCCGGAGTACGCGCCATCACCGACATTGACCGGAGCGATAAACATTGTGTCAGAACCGGTGCGCACGTGGCTGCCGATGGTGGTGTGGTGCTTGTTCACCCCGTCGTAGTTTACAAAGACGGAAGATGCGCCAATATTGGACTGCTCGCCCACGGTGGCATCGCCAATATAGGTCAAGTGCGGCACCTTGGAGCCACGCCCAATCTGTGCATTTTTCGCCTCTACGAAGCCGCCGAGCTTTCCATCCTCGCCCACCACGGTCTTCGGGCGGATATAGGTAAACGGGCCTACTTTAGCGTTGGTGCCGATGACAGAATCGCTGCCATGGGTGCGCACGACGGAAGCGCCCTCGCCCACTTGCATATTGGTCAGGGTGGTATCGGGGCCAATCTCGGCATTATCGGCGATGCTGGTCGCTCCCCACAGCTGGGTGCCGGGGTGAATGATGACATCGGAGCCCACGGTGACATTGACACCAATCCAGGTGGTCTCCGGATCTACGATGGTGGCTCCGCCGCGCATCGCCTTTTCCACCATGCGTCGGTTGAGCTCGCGGCCGGCAGCGGCGAGCTGCACGCGGTCATTGACGCCCGCCAGTTCGGCCGGATCCGCTGCCACATGCGCGCCGACGCCGTGTCCAGCGGTGCGGGCGATCTCGAGCACATCGGTGATGTATAGCTCGCCTTGGGCGTTATTGGAGTCGAGCTTCTGGAGGGCGTCGGCAAGCACGCGGCCGTCAAAAGCGAAGACGCCGGAGTTGACCTCATCGACTCGGCGCTGCTCTTCGGAGGCGTCCTTTTGCTCGACAATGGCGGACACGCTGCCGTCCTCAGCGCGGATGATACGGCCGTAGCCGGTGGGATCCTCTAAGCGCATGGATAGCACCGTTACCGCATTGCCCTGCTCGGTGTGGGTAGCGCGCAGGCCCTCGATGGTCTCTGGGGTAAGTAGCGGTACGTCGCCATTAGTGACGATGATGGTGCCCTCAAACTCCGGAATCGGCTCCAAGCCGCAGGCCACTGCGTGGCCGGTGCCCAGCTGTTCTTCCTGTACTGCCTGCAGCACTTCGCAGTCCAGCTCCTGGGAGATGGCATCCACAGCGGGGGAGACCTGGTCGCGTTGGTGGCCTACCACCGTGACAATGCGTTCCGGATTAATCCCGGCCGCGGCATGCAGAGCGTGGCCGAGCAAGCTGCGCCCGCCAATCTCGTGCAAGGTCTTTTGCTTGGTGGATTTCATGCGGGTACCGGCACCAGCCGCAAGGACGACTACGGCACACGGGGTTGTTGCTACCACGGGTTTTTGAGCTCCTGGGGGTCGAGTCTAATTCTTATTCGGACTACATCCTATAGCCCGAGTGCGATTTATGTGTGAGAAACCTCTTTCAGGCTGCGGGCGCGCCACACCCCGAGAAAGCCGATGAGGGCGAGGAATAGCAGGGCCGCCTCTGGCCCGGCCAGCGCCACCACGGAGGAAATGCCACCGACGATGAGCAAGATGATGCCCATCATCGTATTAGCCGCACCTACGTATTGGGTGCGCTTATCGCCACCGGCCATATCCACCACGTAGGTCTTTCGCGCCACTCGAATGGCCGTGTGCGCCAGATTCACAGCGAAAAAGCCAATGGGCATGACCCAGGCATTGACCCCATCTGGGGCCCAATGTGAGCTGGCGACCAAGAGCACCAGCACGATGGAAGCCACGGCCGCTCCCACCGCCATGGTGTTTTTGGAGGACTTATCGGAATACACCCCGGAGATTCGCCCGCCCACCAGCGAGGCTAGCCCCGAGGCAAGCACGAATCCGTAGAGCCCGGACAGGTTGGTGCTAAGCAGCACGATAAAAGAAGTTGAAAGCGCCGATACCAACAGCAGCGCGCGGACGATGACAAAGTTGCGAAATTGTCCGTCGCTAGTAAAAAGCTGCAAGGTATCTTTCCACCACTGCTTATCGATGCCCCCTTCGGTTTCCTCTGGCACCGGCTCATCCACGCCCGAAAATACCCACGCGGCGATGGCCCACGTGGCCGCGCCAACGCCGAGGACCGTGCCCATCATGGGGATACTGAGCTCGCCCAAAAAGTAAAGGATAACGCCGGTCAGCAGGGTAGCGCCGCCTCCGAGTGCTGCCGCGCTGCCGGTTACTCGGCCACGCGCGCCTTTGGAAATCGTGCGCGCCTGTACGTCCTTGCCCGCAATCGAGCACAGTGCGCGGAAAAGCGAAAGCGCCGCTAGGGCCACCAGTGTTACTACTCCCAGTGCCGTCCCACGAAGGAAGAATGCTGCTAGCGCAATGACCGCGGCGGATATCGCTTGGCCCAGCGAACCGATAATCCACAGGCGCTTACGGGCCCTATGCGTAGTCACCCACGGGGTCAGCGCCGCCTGCGGCAGCATAGAACCAGATTCGCGAATAGGGGTGAGCAAACCGGTAAAGAACGCAGGCACGCCGGCTGCACTAAAAAGCGCTGGCAGCACCGTCTTGGCCGCCACAATCTGATCGCCCAAATTTTGCAGGCCATTGGACCAGATGAAATACCGGGCATTGGATTGAGACATGAGAAATTCGATCTTTCAGAGAAATGAGTTGGTTAAATTAAAGCCATGCTGACACGCCGGAGACTAAAACACGGCCGCAGTCACGCCGAAATTCTACCCGCGCGGCAGGAGGCCTAAGAATCATGCATGATGTTGATCCCCTCATCAATTCCCTCTATCAAGCCTTTGACCTCCTTGGCGTGGTGCTAAACGGCATCATTGGTGGCACCATTGCCCGCCGCCGCGAATTCGATATCGTGGGCTTTGTTTTCCTCGCCCTCTTTTCTGGGCTGGCCGGTGGCATGATTCGAGACATGCTCATCGCAGATGGGGCAGCGGCAGCGATCTCGGACCCGTGGTACCTAGGGCTTGCCTGTGGTGGTGCGCTCATTGCGTTTTTAATCGATCTCAAAGGCAAGGCGTGGGAGCTTTTCCGCGAACACGGCGATGCCATCATTCTTGGCGTATGGTCCACCACTGGCTGCGTTAAGGCACTCACACACGGCATGCCGCTCATCCCCTGCGTCTTCCTTGGCGTGCTTACTGCGGTAGGCGGCGGTATGGTCCGCGATATTGCCTCTGGAGAAATCCCGTCCATTTTTGGCGGCAGCCCCTTGTATGCCGTGCCATCCATCCTGACCGGCATCGTTATGGTGATCTTCGCCCACAACGGGCAATTTGCCCTCGGCATGATCATTTCCCCCATCGTCGGAAGCGGCATGGCCATCTTGTCCTATTGGCGCGGCTGGGTGTTGCCCCGCGCTGGTGTAGCCCCCGTTAATTACACCGCGGCCCAGGTGGCTGCGATTGCGAAGAAAGCCGAGCTCAAAGGCTTTCGACGCGGCAGGAAGAAAAACTAAAAAAGCTTCCCCACCAGGACTCGAACCTAGAATGACGGTACCAAAAACCGTAGTGTTGCCGATTACACCATGGGGAAACACAGCAAATTGCTGTAGGCATAGCGTACCTGACACACCCGGGTAAATCACAAATTGCGGGGCGAGGGATAGGGTAGAAGGTATGGCTCGACAAAGGATGACCGGCCGAGAACGGCGCGAACAACTCATTTCCATCGGACGCACCGCATTTGCGGAACTAGGGGTTGAAGGGGCCAGTGTCGAAGAGATCGCGGCTCGCGCCGGGGTATCCAAGCCCGTTGTCTATGAGCACTTTGGGGGTAAGGAAGGCCTCTATGCGGTCGTTGTTGACCGCGAGATGTTGGCACTGGAAAAGGTCATTACTGATTCTTTGGAAAACGGCAGCTGGCGCGAGCGCATCGAGCAGGCCGTGATGGCCATCTTGACCTATGTTGAGGAAGAAACCGATGGATTTCTCATTCTGGTGCGCGATGCCAAGCCGGGCGATGAACGCAGTTTCTCCACGCTGTTAAATTCCGCGGTAGGCCAGGTGTCTTATATTTTGCGAGAAGCGTTTGAACACCGTGGTATCCAGCCGGATTTGGCGGATATTTATGGCCAAGCGCTGGTAGGAATGGTATCTACCACGGCGCAATGGTGGTTAGATGAGCGCAACCCGGACAAGGAAGTCGTCGCCACGCATATTGTCAATCTATGCTGGAATGGTTTGTCCGGTATGGAACTAAAGCCCAAGCTAGGAGGCAAATAGATGGCGACCCCAATGCTGGCCGGCCTGCTCAAGGTAGCAGCCTCGGACCCCAAGCTTAAGGGCATGATTTCTCATGTGGGGGAAGACCTCCACATCACAGGTTTGGATCAGTCTCGGCCGTGGGCCTTGGGAACTTTGGCCCATCACGCCCCGGTGCTGGTGGTGACCGCCACCAGCCGCGAGGCGGAAGACCTTAGCGCAGAGCTTACGGCGATGCTGGGGGAAAAGGTGGCCATGTTTCCGGCATGGGAGACACTGCCGCACGAGCGTTTGAGCCCTGGCGTCGACATCATCGGCCGCCGCGCCCAGGTTTTGCACAACTTGGACAATGCGCAGGTCATCGTCACCGCTGCCCGCGGGCTGTCCCAGCCTATCCTCAAGGAAGTGGAAGGTCGTGCTCCCATTCACCTCGAAGAAGACCATGAGTATGACTTCGATGAGGTGGTCCGTGAGCTTGAGTTCCGCGCCTATAAACACGTAGACATGGTGGCCAAGCGCGGCGAGTACGCCACCCGAGGTGGCATTATCGATATTTTCCCCACCACGTTGGACTATCCGGTCCGCGTTGAGTTTTGGGGCGATGAGATTACCGATATTCGCCAATTTTCCGTAGCTGACCAGCGCACCATCCCGGAAATCGAGGTCGGCCGCGTAGATATCTTCCCTGCCCGCGAGCTGCCTATCACGGATGCTATTGCTCAGCGTGCGGCCGATCTCGCAGTCAAGCACCCCGGTAATCCCGCCTTGGTGGAGCTTTTGACCAAGGTGAGCGAGCACATTCCGGCCGAAGGCATGGAGGCGCTTTTGCCCGTGCTTTCCGACGCCCCCATGATCACCCTCCCTGAATTCCTCCGCCCCACCACTCACGTGGTGATGGTCGGCCCGGAAAAGATTCGTCGCCGCGTCGCGGATTTAGAAAAGACCGATGCTGAGTTCCTCGCCGCTGGCTGGGAAGCCGCGGCCATGGGTGCTGATGGCCCATTGGCCACCGAAGGACTCGATACCGAGGCCTCGAGCTACCGCTCCTATGAATCGCTCGAGGTTTCCATCGGCGAGTCCGACCTGCCGCTGTGGACTTTTTCCCCACCGGGAATGCTTGCCGCCCCAGAAGAAGAGACCCTCCCACTCGAATTCGAGCCAGGGCCCACCCCGCGCGGCAATATCGAAGAAATCGATGCCATGATGGCCCAACTCCTCGCGCATACCAACGCCGGGGGCCGTGCGGCCTTCATCGCTCCGGCACAGGGCGCTATCAAGCGCATGGTGGATCGCTTCGCGGAAAAGGGCATCCGCACTAAGGTTGCTACCCCTGGCTGGGAGCCCACCGCCGGAGAAGTCACCCTCTATCAGGCGCTAAGCCATGCTGGATTGGTGTTCCCCAAGGTGAAAAAGCCCAAGGACGCCGAGGCCCTCCCGCTGGTCGTCGTCACCGAAACCGATCTGACCGGCAACCGCGTAGGCGATATCGCCGAAGCAAAAAGGCGCCCCGCCAAGCGCCGCAATAAGGTCGATCCGCTTGCCTTGAAGCAGGGCGATTTTGTGGTGCACGAAACCCACGGCATTGGCAAATTCTTAAAGATGGCCGAACGCACCATCCAGTCCGGCGATGAGACCAGCCGCCGCGAATATATCGTGCTCGAATACGCACCCTCGAAACGCGGCCAGCCCGCCGACCAGCTCTGGGTCCCCATGGACTCTTTGGATTTGCTAAGCAAGTACACCGGCGGCGAATCGCCCCACCTGTCTAAGATGGGCGGCTCCGATTGGAAGAACACCAAGAAGAAGGCGCGCGCCGCAGTACGCGAAATTGCGGGCGAACTCGTTGAGCTTTATGCCAAGCGACAAGCAGCACCCGGCCACCAATTCGCCCCTGACAATCCGTGGCAGGCGGAGATGGAGGATAATTTCCCCTTCGTCGAAACCGAAGACCAGATGCTTGCAATCGACGCCGTCAAACAGGACATGGAATCCACGGTGCCGATGGACCGCGTCGTCGTCGGCGATGTGGGCTATGGCAAGACCGAGGTGGCCATCCGCGCTGCTTTCAAGGCCGTACAAGACGGCATGCAGGTGGCCGTTTTGGTGCCCACTACGCTGCTAGCCCAGCAGCACTTTGATACGTTCAGCGAGCGCATGACCGGCTTCCCCGTCAAGATCGAGGTGCTCTCGCGCTTTACCTCGAAGAAGGAGGCCAAGGAGATCTTTAAGGGCTTGGCCGATGGCAGCGTCGATATCGTCGTTGGCACGCATCGCCTCCTGCAGACCGGTGTGCACTGGAAGAACCTTGGTCTCATCGTCGTAGACGAAGAGCAGCGCTTTGGTGTGGAACACAAGGAACATATCAAGGCTCTTAAAGCCAGCGTGGACGTGCTCACCATGTCCGCTACACCTATTCCGCGCACCTTGGAGATGTCCATGGCGGGCATTCGCGAGATGTCTACCATCCTTACCCCGCCGGAAGACCGCCACCCCGTGCTGACCTACGTCGGTGCCTATGAAGACAAGCAGGTCGCCGCGGCCATCCGCCGCGAGCTGCTGCGCGATGGTCAAACCTTCTTCATCCACAATAAGGTCTCTGATATTGAAAAGAAGGCCCGCGAGCTGCGTGACTTGGTACCTGAGGCTCGCGTCGTCGTCGCGCACGGCCAGATGAACGAGGAAGTGCTGGAGCAGACCGTCCAAGGCTTCTGGGACCGCGAATATGATGTCCTTGTGTGTACCACCATCGTGGAAACCGGCCTGGACATTGCTAATGCCAATACCCTCATTGTGGAAAACGCCCACCATATGGGCCTGTCCCAGCTACACCAGTTGCGTGGGCGCGTGGGTCGTTCCCGTGAGCGCGGCTATGCCTACTTCCTGTATCCGAAGGGCGCTACGCTTACGGAAACCTCTTATGACCGCCTTGCCACCATCGCTCAGAATAATGACCTTGGTGCAGGCATGGCAGTAGCCATGAAGGATTTGGAGATGCGTGGTGCCGGTAACGTGCTCGGTGCCCAGCAGTCCGGCCACATTGCCGGCGTTGGCTTCGACCTTTACGTCCGCCTTGTTGGCGAGGCGGTAGAAACCTTCAAATCTCTCGCTCGCGGCGAAGCTCCTACCGTGACGGATGAGGGACCGAAAGAAATCCGTATCGATCTCCCCGTGGACGCGCATATCCCGGAGGCTTATATCGATTCCGAGCGCCTGCGCCTGGAGGTCTACCGCAAGCTTGCAGCCTCGCAAGATAACGATGATCTCAAGGCCGTCATCGAGGAAATGGAAGACCGCTTTGGCCCGCTGCCACAGGAGGTCTTACGCTTACTGTCCGTCGCCCGCCTGCGTCACCAAGCGCGCCGCGCCGGTGTATCGGATATCACCGTGCAGGGCACCCGTATCAAGTTCCACCCGGTGGAGCTGCCGGATTCCAAGCAGGTGCGTCTCAAGCGTTTGTATCCAGGATCCAGCTTCCGCGCGGCGGCGAAGGCTATCAATGTGCCATTCCCGAAGGCGGGGCGCAATGTTACTTCGCCGAAGCTGCGCGATACCGAGCTCATTCAGTGGGCGGCGGATTTCTTGAGCGCGCTTTTTGACGTCACCTCTATCAACGTCGGCGGCGCCCAACCCAACTCCTCCAACGTGGTGAGCGTAGGGGAGTAGCTAGAGTGTGAGCCAGCCGGTGCTCAAGCCCCAAATGGCGGCGGCGGCACCGGCCAAGACAATGACCACCACGCACCACTCGAAAGTGTTGAAGATGCGTTCCTTCTTCCACAAACGGGTACCGACATAGGGGATAAGGCCGGGTACTACGGCCAGCGCGCCGAGCAGGACATAGACGGGGTCGGCCGCGTAAATCAGCCACAGGGAATAGATGAACGCGAGCAAAGAGATCATCAAGTGCTTGCGGTTGTCCTTACGGCTTACCTCTGGTCCAGAAAGATCGAACTTGATACCCGCCTGCGGGTGAGACAGCCCCTTGCCACGCAACGTCAGAAGCAATAGGTACAGGGAAGAAAAGATATACGGCAGCAGATACATGATGGTCGCTAGCTGCACCATGGCGTTATAAGACGCCTCGTTGAGATAGAAGACGATGATGAATAGCTGGATAGACATCGTGGAAATCAGCTGCGCTACCCACGGCGCGCCCGCCACGTTGATGGTGCCGATGCGCCGGGGAATGAGGCCGTCGATGGCCATCATGACGATGGGCTCGGCGCACAACATTTGCCAGGACACGTAGGCGCCTAGAACCGACAAGCACAGTCCGATGGAGATGAGCGCGCCGCCCCAGGGGCCGGTGACTTCGGTCAGCACGGAGGCCATGGAATTATCTGGCAGCGCGGCCAATTCTTCCTTGCTCATGACGCCAAAGCTCAAGGTGGACACGGAGACTAATAGCGCCAGCACGGAAAAGAAGCCGATCACGGTCGCGCGTCCGACATCGGTGCGCTTGGAGGCTTGCTTGGAATACACGGATGCTCCCTCCACGCCAATGAAGACCCACACGGTAAAGAGCATGATTCCTTGGACCTGCTCGAAGACGCTGGCCTCAGAGGCACGCCCCCAGAAATCCAAGGTGAATTTATCCCAGCTGAACCCGAGGAAAGCAATGAGTACCACGAAAGCCAGGATGGGCACGATCTTGGCAATCGTGGTGATGAGGTTCATGAAGGCGGCCTGCTTGATGCCGCGGGCGAGTACCGCGAAAATTCCCCACGACAAAAGGGAGACGGCGATGGCGGAGGACCAGTAATGGTCGGCGTCGAAAAGCGGCAGGTAATGGCCCAACGTATTGAAAAAGAGGGTGGCATACCCCACCTGCGCCATAACGGAGCCCAGCCAGTAACCCCAGCCCGAGGTAAAACCAATAAAATCGCCGAGGCCGGCGCGCACATAGGAATAGACGCCAGAATCAAGGTGCGGCTTGCGGCGGGCCAAAATCTGGAACACAAAAGCCACAGAGAGCATGCCGACGCCCGCTACCAGCCAGCCAATGAGCATCGCGCCTGGGCCGGCAACGGAGGCAATGTTTTGCGGCAGCGAGAAAATACCCGCGCCAACGGTGGAACCGATAATGAGCGCGACGAGGGTCCACAACGTCACGGAGTGGGATTTATTCTGGCTGGAGGTCATTGGCCTAAAATACCTTGAATAGCCCCATAATGGGAACTCGGGCTAGACTTTGTGCACATGACTGTGCTGTTGCTCGATGAACGTTGGCCCACGATGATCCCCATGCAAGCACACGGGAAGCTACGCGGCCCCGTTTACTTCACCGGTGAAGTTCCCGTTTCCGTGCGGTGGAATTTTTCCGATCTCCTCGTAGGGGAAGATTCCATCGGAACCTTAGTCAGCACCGACGAATGTGATCCTGAAACCCGCGCTCGCATAGCTACTGGGGAGTCGGTCATTCGGGCCGAATCCCTCGCGGATCCTGTCATGCAGGCGCGCCAGACTATGGCCACTGCGCGGCGCATTGGTGAATGGGAGCGTGAACAAACCCATGCCTCCCTTTTGCCCTACCTTGAGGAAGAGTCCGCCGAATTCGCCGCGGCCGTGCGCAATCGTGAGCCGGAAAGCGAGATTCTCAAGGAGCTGGGCGATATCTTCCTGCAGATCCTTTTCCATGCGGAAATCTCTGCCTTTTCGCTTGACGACGTCGCCCAGAGCTTCGTCACCAAAATGCGCGCCCGCGCCCCTTACCTTTTTGATGGCACCACTGAGATAGTCGATGTTGACACGCAAGAGCGGCTGTGGCGCGCCGGCAAGGAGATGTAGGATAGCTTCCCATGAAGAGGCTGCTGCAGATATTCGGGGGCTGCGGGGTAGCCGTAGTCGTGATCATCGCGCTAGTAGCATGGCTATTGACTGGGCACGGTACTTCTCAGCAGCCCGTACCTGAAAACATCCCGCCCGTTGAAGGTAAAGAGGTCGCGCACATTGACGTCAATGCGCCCGGGCGCACCGCAGATAAACTCACCTACTGGGCCTCTGACTTAGCTGATCGCACTGGCATCCCGCCGGCCGCCCTGCGTGCCTATGGCAATGCTGAGCTCATTGCTCAGCAAAAGTGGCCCAATTGCCACCTGCGTTGGAATACCCTTGCCGGCTTGGGCTATGTAGAAACACGCCACGGTACCTATAACGGCAATTGGTTTAAGCACTCCAAGCTTGACGACGCCGGCTACCCCCAACCCCCCATCAACGGCATCGCCCTCGATGGCCTGAACAACACGGCCCACACCCCAGACACCGATAACGGCGATATTGATGGAGACTCCGAATACGATCGCGCCGTAGGCCCAATGCAATTTATCCCCACCACGTGGGAAGCGGTGGGCGCTGATGCCAATGGTGATGGGAAGGCTGATCCCAACCAAATCGATGACGCCGCTGTTGGGGCGGCCGGACTTTTGTGCTTCGGTGACAGAGATCTCTCTAATCCAGATCAGTGGAAGGAAGCAATCCTAAATTACAATCAGTCCAGCGACTATTTGCATAAGGTTGCGCACGCCGCCAATGCTTACTCAGTTCCACAAAGTGCCAAGTAGTGTCACACGGCTACGTTTTCTGCAACAATTGAGAACGTGGCTGGGCCGGCTGGTCCAGAGCGAACATTTTGATGAGGAGTGAAGAACAGCATGGCTGATATCATCCACACTTTCGCCCGCGAGATTCTCGATTCCCGTGGCAACCCAACCGTTGAGGCAGAGGTATTCCTTGACGATGGCGCCCGTGGCGTAGCAGGCGTTCCTTCCGGTGCCTCTACCGGCGTGCACGAGGCTCACGAGCTGCGCGACGGCGGCGAGCGCTACCTGGGCAAGGGTGTTTTGAAGGCTGTTGAGAATATCAATGAGAAGATTTCCGATGAGATTGCTGGCTTCGAAGCTGACGATCAGCGCCTCATTGACCAAGCATTGATTAGGTTGGACGGTACCGATAACAAGTCTGAGCTGGGCGCTAACGCTATCTTGGGCGTTTCCATCGCCGTAGCCAAGGCCGCCGCAGAGTCCGCTGCATTGCCGCTGTACCGCTACATCGGTGGCCCTAATGCTCACGTACTGCCAGTGCCGATGATGAATATCCTCAACGGTGGCGCACACGCTGACTCCGGCGTTGACGTCCAGGAATTCATGATCGCCCCGATTGGTGCTGAGTCCTTCGCTGAAGCTCTGCGCATGGGTGCCGAGGTCTACCACGCACTGAAGGCAGTGCTGAAGGACAAGGGCCTATCTACTGGTCTGGGTGATGAGGGTGGCTTCGCTCCTTCCGTTGATTCCACCAAGGCTGCTCTGGACGTCATCGTTGACGCCATTAAGAAGGCTGGCTACGAGCCGGGCAAGGACGTAGCCCTCGCGCTCGATGTTGCTTCCTCCGAGTTCTTCAAGGATGGTAACTACCACTTTGAAGGCGGCGAGCATACCGCCGAAGAAATGTCCAAGGTTTATGAGGAACTCATCGATGAGTACCCGATTGTCTCCATCGAGGATCCGCTGCAAGAAGACGATTGGGACGGCTACACCGCTCTTACCGCCGCTATTGGCGAAAAGGTACAGATTGTTGGCGATGACTTCTTCGTTACTAACCCTGCCCGTCTGCAGGAAGGTATTGAGAAGAAGGCTGCCAACGCACTGCTGGTGAAGGTAAACCAGATCGGTACCCTGACCGAGACCTTCGATGCTGTCGAGCTGGCTCACCGCAATGGTTACCGCACCATGATGTCCCACCGCTCCGGTGAAACCGAGGACACCACCATCGCTGATCTGGCTGTCGCACTGAATTGTGGTCAGATCAAGACCGGTGCTCCAGCCCGCTCCGAGCGCGTAGCTAAGTATAACCAGCTGCTGCGCATCGAGCAGGAGCTGGGCGACGGCGCAGTCTACGCTGGCCGCTCCGCATTCCCACGCTTTAAGGCTTAATCGCCTCCTTGTGTAGCGCCCTCGTATTACCGCGGGGGCGCTTTCGCATGTCCAGATATTGTTGCCAAGTTTGCTTCCAGTTCACGGTGCGCGGTGCCAAAGGTCCTTGGGCGCGGTCAACCTCGAAGGTGCCGTCCGAAAAGAGCCAGACGACGTCCCCAGTGATCGGATCCATGATGTACTGCGCTCTTCCATCGGTCTTCACGTTGTGGTGGTGCTGACACAGCGTTACCAAATTATCGACGCTCGTCGGTCCGCCGTCGGCATACTCCACTCGATGATCGAGCTGGCAATAATGCGCTGGCATTGAGCACCCCGGCCAGCGACATGTGGCATCGCGACCGTGGACCCATGTTCTGATTTGTTCGGTGGGAACGTAAGAAGAAGTTTCTTGCGGGCACAGCTCACGAGTCATGGAGTAACTATTTAATTGCTCCGTAAGCACGCACCACCCCGCCGAAGGGATATACACCCGAGAAGCATCATCGCCAGATGCATAAGTGTTAATTACTACCTTTGTCTGGGTTCGGTTAAAGATTAACGCCTCCAAAGCCTCTGGTTTGGTGATGTTTTTCTTTCGCGCTGCTTTGTCGATATGGCGGGATATAGCGCTGGCAGTAGCTTTATCCGTTTTCAATGTGATGGTGGCTTGGCCTTTGGAATAGGAGATGGAAACGGATCGCTCGATTTCCTTTTCAATATCTGGCGTGAGTATCCCGTCGATATAGTCACGCAAGAACCTCCGGATTTCGGATTCTGTGGGGACATGCTGAGCAGGTTCCTTTGGGGTAAGGAAGTCCGCGAGGGCGGCATCGACTAGTTGGATGCTTTCTGCGTCGTCGCCAAGCGGGGCAAGTTCGGCATCAATTACGTGCAGCCGCGGGAGGTCTAGGATCCAATGTTCGGTTTGCACCGCTGTGGTCAATGGCAATTCCTGCATGCGTAGGTGGGAGCGGAGCGCGGATAGAACTCGCCAGTAACTCAGACCCACACGCTTAGATAGAGCGGCGGTGGTGCATTCGACATCGTCCTCTAATCGTGGAAGCACAGATTGGTACAACTGCCAAGATTGAATGCGCTGGAGCAAGGCCAGGAGGCAGACGGTGTCGTCGAGGTTATTGGTGGAAAAATAGGCCTTCTTTGACGGTGTGTCGGTAGCTGTCACGAAATAGTCCCCCTGAAATAAATCGCACACCCAATCGAATTTACGTACCTTAGTCTAAAACACTCATTCGAGTCTCGCAAGGCCAAAAGCGAAATTGTGTGCGAAATTGCAGGGGAGGGCTAGAGGCTGAAGATAGCGTCAGCGACTGCTTCGAGTTCTTTATCGGTGTATTTATCACCGCATGTTGCCAGAGAGCCAACACTGGCCATGTATAGGCTGAATAGCCTGTCTTCAGGAGGGGCATCGGCTGATATATCAAGCGCTTCGTAGACGGGGGCGTATTTCTGATCAAACTCTTCGGGCTTGGCGGCAAGCTCCGCAAGTGCGCCTTCGCCATGGGTTAGCAAATACTTGGCGTCGTCCAGGATCTGATCATTGTTGCAAGCAACAGCACCCGCCTTCTTCAGGGTCGTGGCATTGACCTCGTAGCTTGTGGGGCCTTCTGCGGCCTCGGAAGCTCCGGAGGCGAACACATTCAAATAGTAGTCCGGAATCGTCCCATGCTCTTTGATGTGGTAGATGAAGCCGCTCTTGGTATTGAGATCGTAGCTTCTGCTTGTGGTGGTGGGAACCTCGTTGCTGGTAGTGCTGTTGGTCGTGGAGGATTTAGTCTGGGCGGTAGATTCTTCCTCTTGGTCGGAAATGCTGCAGGCGCTCAGTAGAGTGCCGACGGCTACTAGTAGAAGAAGGCGCTTGAGGGGCATGACTATTCCTTAAGTGAGGGGAATATGATTCGAGCCTTTAGCTCGTGTGCATGGACGCCGCGACCTTTTCCAGTTCTTCATCGCTAAACTCATCGCCACAGGACATTACAGCACCCAGCGGGGTCATCGCTGCGGCCATATACTTGTCATTATCAGGTGCGTCATCGGGGATGTCGAGGGCCTCAAAAACGTCACCATATTTTTCATCGGGTCCGCCTGCTGACGTTACAGCTTCACCTAGCTTGTCCGTATCGCCTTGGAAGAAGTCCTTTGCGATTTGCAGCAGTTCGTCATTCTTACAGGTAACTTCGCCGGCCTTTTTGACGGACGCCGCGTTGGCTTCAAAGCTCTCCGGCTTATCGTTCCCGTCTAGCTCCTTAGCATCGTGGTCGATGTAATCATCTGGCAGGGTCTTATATTCCTTAAGGTAGTCGGCCATGCCGTCTTGGGTGCTTAGATCGTAACCGTCGCCGTAGACGGGATATTCACCATCTTGGGCGGAGGGGCTGCAGCTGGCGAGGAATAGGCTTGCGGTAAGGACAGGTAAGAGGCGCTTGAGGGACATAAAAATTCCTTACTGGGAGGGAGAATTTCTTTTAGTGTACCCAAAATGCGCGTGCCAAGTCTCTGTTACAGGAGTGACGACGCTAGGATTGGAAACCTATGGCACGCGAAAGAAAGATGCAGCGAAACCGGAGCCGCACTAGGGTTCCGGTAGCCTCGCGTGCTGCAGATGTCCGTAAAGCTCAACGCGCACAACTAAAGCAGAAGCAAAAACCAGACCGGATGAGTATTGCCGGAGTAGGCGTGATCGTGGCTATCGTGCTGGTTGTATTGCTGGTTATCGCTGTTCCCCTGCGCAATTACTATCATGGCCGGTCCGAAATTGCCCGCTTGAATGAGTCAATCGCTGCCAAGCAAGATGAAAAAGCTGCTTTGCTGGAAAAGATTGATAAATTTAAATCCGATGAGTACATCAAGCAGGAGGCGCGGCGCCGATTCGGGGTTGTTGATGAGGGCGAAACTGCCTATCGCATCATTGACCCGCAGATTAAGCCGGAAGACCAGCTCACCACAGACGGACAGAAGGAAGAAGATTCCCGCGACTGGTATGAGGTCTTGTGGGATTCCGTGGCTGAACCCCCTAAAGAAGAAGCGCCATCCGAGCAGGTAAATCATCTTCCGATTGAGCCGGCACCGGAAGAGAAAGCGGATGTGCGATAATTGTCCGCATGACCGTCACTGATGCAGACATCGCTGTAGTAACTGAGCAATTGGGCCGCACTCCGCGCGGAGTACTGGAGATTTCTTATCGCACGCCAGATGGCCAGCCTGCGGTGATTAAGACAGCGCCCAAGCTTGCCGACGGCACTCCATTCCCCACCCTCTATTACCTCACCGACCCACGGCTTACGGCCGAAGCTTCACGCTTGGAAGTTGCCCACGTCATGAAGTGGATGGAATCCCGACTGCGTGAGGATGAGGACTTGGCTGCTGATTACCAGCGTGCACATGAATACTTTTTGTCCAAGCGCAATGACATCGAAGATCTCGGCACCGATTTCTCCGGTGGAGGTATGCCGGATCGCGTGAAGTGCCTGCACGTGCTCATTGCCTACGCCCTGGCTGAGGGGCCGCAGCATTTCCGGTTGGGAACTGAAGCGGTAGCTATGGCCGCCGACCATGGCAAGCTTCGAGGAAGTGCTATCCCCCAGGATTGGCCCACGGTAGAAGATTTGGGAATTGACCTAGCGCAGTTCGATTTTTCTAACGCGGAATAGGAGGAATGCTATGACTCGCGTTGCTGCGATTGATTGCGGAACAAATTCGATTCGCCTGCTCATCTCTGAAGTTCAAGATGATGGCAAGGTCCGCGATATTACTCGTACGATGGAAATCATCCGTCTGGGAGAGGGCGTGGATGCCACAGGTGAAATCGCCCCTGCGGCTCTTGACCGTGCACGCGTGGCCCTGGAGGGCTATGTTCGCCAAATGAAGTTTGAAAAGGTCTCCCGGGTGCGGATGGTCGCTACCTCTGCTACTCGCGATGCTAAGAATCAGCAGGAATTCTTCGATATGACCGCTGAGGTGCTCGGCCAAATCCAGCCAGGTGCTCAGGCAGAAGTTGTTTCGGGTGAGGAAGAGGCCCTGTTGTCCTTTAATGGCGCTGTGGCCGATTTAGAGCCAGACCGCGGTCCCTTTTGCGTGATTGATCTGGGCGGCGGCTCGACTGAGTTCGTTGTAGGAACGGCGGATGGCGAAATCTTGGGTACTCATTCGGCGCGCATGGGGTGCGTCAGGCTGACCGAGCGCATCATGCGCACCGATCCACCTACCGAATCGGAGATCGAGATCGCTTCGGAGTACGTCGGTGAGCGAACAGCCGAGGTCGAGGACATAGTACCTATTTCTAAGGCTCGTACCATCGTCGGCTGTGCGGGCACTTTCACCACACTGTCCGCACTGGCGCAAGGCCTCGAGCGTTACGATGCCGATGCCATTCACGGCTCTGAGCTCCGTTTCGGTGCCCTGCGCGTGCTCTTGCAGCAGCTTATTGCCCTGCCTTCCGACGTCCGCGCCCTCAACCCCGTCATTCACCCCGGCCGTGCCGATGTCATCGGTGGTGGGGCAGTAGCCGTGGAAGGTATCATGCAACTAATCGAGCGAAATTGCGCTGCGCGTAGTTTCTTCATTAGTGAAAAGGACATTCTCGACGGCATTATTGCAGGTCTTGCTGCAGAGGGTACCCCTCGTTAACTCTTGCGGGGGAAGGTAGCCTAAAATATTCCTTGCCTTGCCCCCATAGCCCAATCGGCAGAGGCAGTCGACTTAAAATCGATTCAGTGTGGGTTCGAGTCCCACTGGGGGCACCGTGTGAAGTCTCGAGACATCGTTGCTATGGTGTCTCGGGATTTTGTTTTGGTAAGTCTCCACAGCCTTTATGCGGAAACTATTTGCAAAACTTTTAGCTACATGGAAAGACTGCGGAACTTTATAGGGCGGTGTCTCGTTGAACAGGATGAGATAGCTAAATTGCACCTCTCTTAGAAAGGACAACCGTGCGTTCAAGCAATCCGGTAATGAGTTCTCTGACCGAAAATAGTACCCGCCAAAATTCTGGATACGGGGACGAAGCTGCTCGTCCAATGACCGTGGATGACGTCGTCACCAAGACAGGCATCACCCTCGGCGTCATTATCGTCGCCGCAGCCATCAATTTTGGGCTGGGAATGGTAAATCCAGGTATTGCCATGGCTTTGACTCTGGTCGGTGGCATCGGTGGCTTCATTACTGTGCTGGTTGCTTCTTTTGGCAAGAAGTGGGGTTCTGCTGCGGTCACACTGATTTACGCCGTATTTGAGGGACTATTCGTTGGTGGCTTCTCCTTCATGTTTGCCAATGTGAACTTCCAAGGTGAAGGCGGAATGGCAATCATCGGCCAGGCAATCGTTGGAACCATTGGTGTATTCATCGGCATGTTGATCGTGTACAAGACCGGTGCAGTTAAGGTCACCCCGAAATTCACCAAGATCCTCTTCGGCTTGGTCGCCGGAGTTGCTGTCATGGCGTTGGTTAACTTCCTGGGTGCAATCTTCTTCGACTTCAACCCTTTGCGTGATGGCGGCCCGATTGCCATCATCTTCTCGCTTGTTTGCATCGTTCTTGGTGCGCTGTCCTTCCTGACTGACTTTGATCAGGCTGACCGTATGATCCGTGCCGGCGCTCCCGCTAGCAATGCTTGGGGCGTAGCTCTCGGCCTCGCTGTGACCTTGGTCTGGCTCTACACTGAGATTCTTCGTTTCTTGAGCTATTTCCAGCGAGACTAATCAGCTTTTCACGTAGGCCCGCACTGAGATGCGGGCCTTTTTGCTGCCATAAAACGCTTACAAGCGTGTAATTAGTGGGGTAGTTCGGGGGATAAAGTGAGGGTTTAGGCTTTATTTGGTCTAGAAGGGTGGTCTCAGGAGTAGCACAGCTAATAAGCAGGAAACTTCGCCTTTTAGGCGTTATGGATGTGACATATGGGGCGAATAATTTTGTTAAATCGCCGTTAACCTTCTTGGTTGCGTAGAAAATTCGTGGAGTTCCGTGCATGCTGTGTACCGGAACAGGAAAACGAAGTGAAGAGTTCTCTTCTTCACTATCTTGTTCCTCTCGTCAGAAAGTGAGTGCGCGAAGGATTGTTGTGAAGCGTCAGGTAACCGTAGCAACGTTGATGGTCAGTAGCTCCGTTGTGCTGGGTAGCTGCGTTGCGGACATCGGTACGAGGAGCGCGTCAGAGGAAACCACGAATGTGGACGAGACTGGCGGCATTAGTTCGGCCGACGGTGCAGGGGGAACCAACGGGGACCTGGGGGATGACGCGGACAGCAATCGGGGGGAATCGGCACGCACCGACGGCGAGGAAAATGTGCAAGGCGCCGGCCAACCGGGGGAGGCCGGCGCCACGGGGCCGGGAGAATCATCCGGTGTCCTACCGCCACTGGGGGAATTCGATCCGGCTGATCCAAGTTTCGAGCTTTTCGATCCGTGTACGGAGATTCCAGATGAAGCTTTGAAAAATATGGGAGTCGGGAAGTTAGAAGGAGATGTAGTAAGGGAATCTGGCTTCTCTCTTTGCACATATTCCCTTACAGACGCTTCTCAACGATCGGGAGTCGTGGGATTTTTGAGCTCGATAAGGACTCCGGCGGATGAGGAACTGTTAGAACTCAAAAAGTCGGACGGTGATGAAAAACTGTTGCCAGTGGAATTTGTCAAAAATGAGTTGTTTGATGACATGTTCTGTACTGGCGGAGTTCAGACAGAGCGTGGCTATATTACCGTGAGCCATTCTGGTTACGGCTTTGAAAGCAATCTTCAAGAGAAATGCTCGGAAGTCGAGCAAATAATGGCTGAAATACTTTAATGAATAACTCGGGGGAAGAATGAAAATTCGTACGGAAAGTATCTTGTCTGCAGCATTAAAAACTTCAACAATGCGGCGCGAAATGAACTCACTAGTAGCGCAAGCTAGGTCACCACTTACTGCGGGATTCTCTCCAGTAATTGGGATAGACCATGTCGGAGCCGTCCACCAGCGAGTGCTTGAGACAGATCCAGGCTCGGCTAGTAATTCGATTAGGGCGTTTTCTCAACAACTTGAATGGTTGGATGACAGCTTAGGTCGAGAAGCACGGGGTTTTCAGGCGCAGGAGGACGCGAATAGTAGGGGAATGGAGATTGCGGATGCGGGTGGGGACATAGGCGTAGAGTCGATGCCGATTATGAACCAGCCGGAGCCAGGGTACAGTCCCTTCGGGTTTTCTATGCCGGTGGTGAATGTGGGTACAGACATCGTGAAGCTCGCGACGGACCTGATGTCGACACAGATTTGGAATGTGTCGGAGGCAAATGCGCGGTGGAGCTCATTGGCGTCGGAAGTCGACGATATTGTCAGCGGGTTAGAGGAAGCAGCCGGGTCTTTGGAAAGTGAGAATGACAGCGAGGCTATGTCGCGGGCTGCGGCGAAGATTCGGGAGGTGGCGGCGTCGGGAAGCCATTTTGTGGCAAATGCAAAGGTCATGGGGGAGAAGCTAACCGGATTCCATGCCAAGCTCATGGGGATGCAGCCGGCGGCGATGGCTATGGCTATGGAAGTGATGGCAATCCCAGAACCGGTGGAGCGTGAAATTGCGGAAAAGGCCGCATTGGCCATGCTGCAACCAGACCTGCAGCGGTTCGCCATAGAGGCCATGCCTTACCAGCATGCATTGATGGAGCAATCGCCGGCGTCGGGAGGCGGAGGCGTCGATGCGGGACTCGTCGGAGTAGAAGGTGATGGTCAGCGCTACACTACCGAAGCAGTGGTGTGGCCGAAAAAGATTGCGGAGGCGATTGCGCGAGGCGATTTGGGCCCCGGAAACTTTGACGTTGTCAATGGAAACGTAAACGGGTTGGATGCTGTGGGGATGAGCCCGCAGGAAATCAGCGAGTTTCACCAACAAATGCATACCAGTGGCAGGAATGCACTGGAAAGGCTGGGGCTAGGAGAACAAGTAACCATTGGGGGTAACGAAGTTTCCACCCAAGGGGCATCGATGCCGGGGGCTGTCGCAGCGAATGGGGTGATGGGGCAGGTTCCTAGTGGCACAGCACATCCCGTTGGTGCTGGAGTGAGCACGGGGACGCTCAACGGTAGCGGCCCGGTTGCGCCATCAGTTAATACACATTCTGCGAGCGGGAGTATGGCACCAATGATGGCATCCGGAAGGCCTGCAGATGCCGGTCGCGGTGCCCTTGGCAAGCAACAGCCGCTGCGAGGTGGGTTCGGAGCCGGCCCGGGAATCTTAAGCAGTAGCGCCGATGTAAGGCATGCCGGAAGGGGTGCGCAACTGGGCCAAAGCCTTGGACGCGGAACTGGCGCGGCAATTCCTTACGCTGGAGTTGGTTCGCGCGCAGGTCTTGGCGCCGGTACAGGAACCGTAGGAGGTTCCGGTATGCGTGCCGGTGCAGGCGGCAGCCTTGGTCTTGGAACCGGAAGCGGCGAAAGCAGCGCGGCAACGCGCGGGGGCAATGCCGGTCGTTCTACTGGCGGGGCGCGGGCTTATGGCCCGATGATGGGGATGCGCGGTAAGGATAGTGAGAAAAAGCGCGTAAAGTCCGTGACTACGCAGGTCGAAAGGGACCCCAATAAACGCGACCTATTAGGCGAGCCGCCCGCTGTAGTGCCCGGCGTAATCGGGGACTGGGTGCGGGAAGTAAACGTGGAAAAATAACATGAAAAAAGGGCCGAGGAAACCCTCGGCCCTTCCGTCTTTTTACTGCTGCGGCAGCTCGGTGGCGGTCCCATTCAGGTGCGGCTGTGCTGGCTCCTCAGGGACACCGGACTCAACTACAGGCTGCTGCTCTTGAACAACGGACTCAGGTGCGGAAGAGCTGGTGTCAGCGTCCTTTTGCATGGGGGCCTCACCAGTGAAGGTAGAAGCATTTTCTACCTTGGAATCAGAGTCCTGCTGGTTGGGTGGGTGGCAAGCAGCGAGGGAGAGGCCGGCGGTGAAGACGAGACCAGCGGCAGCGTAACGGGAGAACTTCTTCATGGGGATATGCTCTTTCTCCAAAGTGGTAATTGGCTTAAAGTTTAGGACTCGCGCGGAGTAGCGGCCTTGGCAGAATCATACGGCGCAGCGGATTCGATGGTGACCGAAATGGTCTTGCCATTCGGAGCGGTGTACTCGCGGGTCTCACCTTCCTGCGCGCCGAGGATGGCAGCGCCCAGTGGCGACTGCTCCGAATAGGTTTCCAAATCCTTGTTGTCAGAAGCAGCGGCGCGGGTACCGATGAGGAAGGTCTCCTTATCGTCCTTGTCACCGTTGTAGTAAACGTGAACTACGGAACCAGTGTGGGCTACACCCTCCTGAACAGTACCGCGCTCGGTGGTGGCATTCGCGAGGACCTCAGAGATCTGCTTGATGCGGGCCTCTTCCTGGTCCTGCATTTCACGAGCAGCATCGTAACCGGCGTTCTCCTTGAGGTCGCCTTCCTCACGGCGCTCGTTGATCTCAGCCGCGACTACCGGGCGATGATCGATAAGCTCCTGCAGCTCGGCCTCGAGCTTCGCCTTGGTTTCTGGGGTGATGTACTGCTTTTGCTGCTCAGCCATTCTGCAACCTTCCGTAGATAGGAATTGTGGTCAAAGCCCCTAGTTGTCCCTGGGGCCATAAGTAAAAGTGGAACTAGGCAAATGCCCAGTTCTAGGCGCTACAAATCCTAGCACACGCGGCTAGCGGCTTTCCGCGTAGTCAGGGTTATCCATATCCAAGTATTCGGGGATATTGCCAGAGCAACCATAAGCGCCGCCAGCGACGGCGCGGGCGTTGGTCGGGACGTCAACAGCGATACGCTGGGTTTCATTTCCGCCAGCGGGAACAGGAAACTCGCGTCGGCCTACTTCGGACTTGGAATAATCAAAGGCTTGAACAATGCAATAAGCCTCCTCATCGGTGCGGTTACGGGTGACGTCGACCCAGACGCGGGTGGTGTCATCGCTCAATACCTCTTGGGTCACGATGGAAACCTGCGCGTTCACGCGCTCCTTTTGTTGAAAGTACCGGAAGCCAAAGAAGATGAGCGCGATGAAAATAGCGATAAAGATCAGCACCAGCGCCTTATTAGTCCAGCTACCTGAGTTCTTTTTAGAAGGCCCCCGAGAGCCATAGCGGGCGGCTGAGCGAGATTTTCCGGCGGAAGTCATGCTTCCCACTCTAGCCGAGGACCACTGTTTTCCAATTATCTACTAGGATAATCATCTGTTCAAAGAACCTAGATTTATAAGGGGATGGATTTTCAGTGAGCGATTTTCGCCTACTAGCTATCCACGCGCACCCGGACGATGAGTCTTCCAAGGGGGCTGCAACCACCGCGCGCTATGCCGCAGAAGGCAACGAGGTTTTGGTGCTGACCTGTACCGGCGGCGAGCGCGGCGATGTGATTAACCCCGCCATGGACCGCCCTGGGATCAAGGAACATATGGGCGAGGTTCGTCGGGAAGAAATGGCAAAAGCTGCGCGTGCGCTAGGCGTGCACCATCGCTGGCTGGGCTACGTCGACTCCGGTTTGCCGGATCCGGTTGAAGGCAAGTCTATGGAAGAGCTGCTACCGGAGGGCTGCTTCGCGTTGCAGGGAGACGACACCGTTGCGCAGGAATTTGTCCAGGTGATCCGCGAGTTTCGCCCACACGTCATCATCACCTATGACGAAAATGGCGGGTATCCGCACCCAGATCATTTGATGGTGCATCGGGCCTCGATGATTGCGTGGGAAAAGGCCGGCGATGCCGAGTATCACCCAGAGTTGGGTGAGGCGTGGACGCCGCTAAAGCTGTACTACTCGCATGGCTTCGTCTATCAGCGCATGAAGATATTCCATGATTTGCTCTTGGAGGAGGGCAAAACTAGCCCCTATGGGCCGATGCTGGCGCGCTGGGACACCGCGTTTGGAGATATCATGGCGCGTGTAACGACCCAGGTGGAATGCGCAGACTATTTCAGTAATCGCGAGGAGGCTCTGCGTGCGCATGCCACGCAGATTGATCCGGCTGGTGCTTTCTTGGCGACGTCGGTGGAGGTACAGCAACGCCTGTGGCCCACCGAGGAGTTTGAGCTGGCGAAAACCCGCGTTTCTACCTCCTTGCCAGAAAACAACCTTTTTGCAGGCATCGAAGAAAAAGAGGAGGCTTAAGACATGAGCGTGTATGGCTCTTTGGTTCTAGCCGCAAATGATGCATTTGTACTTGCTCAAGGCACCCAGGGCGCCGAAGGCGGTCCAATGGGTCCTGAATTTGGCAAAGCTTCGCCCATCGGCTTGCTGATCTTGGCCCTAATGGGAGTTGCAGTGTTAATCGCGGGATGGAATTTTCACCGCCGTTACTCACGCTTCCGCCGCCGCATGATGTTTGCGGAAGACCACGGTATCGATCCATTTGATGAGGAAGCCGTGGATGAGGCGATGAAAGAAGCTGGCATTTACGATAACCGCAAAAAGTCCATTTTCTAGGCGGATAGACTAATGAGCGTGAGTTCTCTCAAACAGCTGGCTTACCCGGCTTATGAAGCCCGTCTGGCGCGCCTTATTAAAGGCAAGCCGCAGCCCAAACACATTGCCATCATGGCCGACGGCAATCGCCGGTGGGCGCGCGAGGCTGGTTTTACCGATATCAGCCACGGTCACCGCCAAGGCGCGAAGAAAATTGGAGAGATGATCTCATGGTGCAGCGATACCGATATCGAAGTAGTCACTATCTATTTGCTGTCCACGGAGAATCTAAAGCGCAGCGAACAAGAAGTAGAGCTGCTCTTTGACATCATCTCGGATGTGGTTACGCACCTATCCCACAGCGATGTCGGTTGCCAAGTCCGCCTTGTCGGCCACCTTGATCTGCTCCCGGATGATATTCGCCAGCGCATGGTGGCGGCGGCAGCGGAAACTAAGGACAATACCGGAGTCATCGTCAATGTGGCGGTGGGATATGGCGGACGCCAAGAAATCGTAGACGCAGTGCAGAACTTGGTGCGCGCGGAAGCCGAGAAAGGAACCTCTGCTGCGGAGATGGTGGATCGCGTCACCGCAGAATCTATTGGTGAGCACCTGTACACTAAGGGGCTTCCGGACCCAGACCTGGTTATCCGTACCTCTGGTGAACAACGACTTTCGGGCTTTCTCCTATGGCAGGCCGCGTACTCGGAGATCTGGTTTACAGATACCTACTGGCCGGCATTCCGCAAGGTGGATTTTCTCCGTGCCCTGCGGGACTATTCCCAACGTTCGCGCCGCTTTGGTAAATAAGCGCTAGAGCTTGCGCATCCGCACTTGTTCCACCAAGTGATGCGAGCCCTTTTTGAGTACGAGGGAGGCTCGTATGCGGGTGGGCAGGATATTTTCTACGAGGTTGGGCAGGTTGATGGACTGCCAAATTTCACGGGCTTGGGCACGCGCTTCCTCATCGTCCATATCTGCAAAGGCAGAGAAGTGGGCATTAGGTTCGCGGAAAGCGGTGTGGCGCAGGGTGAGGAAGCGATTAATATACCACTGCTCGATATCATCGGTGCGGGCATCAACGTAGACCGAAAAATCAAAGAGATCCGCCACGGTGAGCGTAGGGCTTGTTTGCAACACATTGAGACCCTCTAGGATCAAGATGTCAGGTTGATGGACTTCCTGGTATTTTCCGTCCACGATGTCATAGCTGATATGCGAATATAGTGGCGCCTTGACCAATGGCTTTCCTGATTTTACGTCGGTGACAAAGCGGAGCAATGCGCGCCGGTCATAGGATTCCGGAAAGCCTTTGCGCTGCATGAGGCCGCGTTCTTTTAAGGTCTTGGTGGGGAAGAGGAAGCCGTCGGTAGTAACGAGCGCGACCTCGGGGTGAGAATCCCAACGCTGCAGCAGCACCTGTAGGAGACGGGCAGTGGTGGATTTTCCTACCGCCACCGAACCTGCCACGCCGATGACAAACGGAACGTGCGTTGGAGGGTTACCCAAGAAAGATTCAGTAGCTGAGGTGAGCTGCTGGCGCGCTGTGACCTGCATATGGATAAGGCGGGAGAGAGGGAGGTAGACATCAGCCACCTCATCTAGGTCAATGCGGTCTCCTAGGCCGCGAAGTTTTTCAACCTCGGTCTCTGTGAGCACCTGGGGCATGGATTTACGCAAACCACGCCAGGTCTCGCGGTCAAAATCTAGGTAGGGACTCGAATCCAATGTGCGCGCCATGGCTCTATTGTCGCACTTGCCTAATCCATGGGTAAAAGTATGCCCCCTTCGGGTGCTGGGCACGATAAGATATGCAGCAGCCCATACCGCTTGATATTGAGAAGGGGACCACACTTTATGGCTTCTTTTACCTCTGACCTTCGCGACCTTGACCCGGACGTATTCGGCGCTATCCAGGGAGAGATTTCCCGCCAGCGCGAAACTCTGGAAATGATCGCTTCTGAGAACTTTGTGCCTCGCGCCGTGCTCCAGGCGCAGGGCTCCGTGCTCACCAATAAGTACGCTGAAGGCTACCCAGGCCGCCGCTACTACGGAGGCTGCGAGCATGTCGACGTCGTGGAGGACCTGGCTCGTAACCGCGCGAAGGAGCTTTTTGGCGCGGAATTCGCCAATGTTCAGCCACACTCCGGTGCGCAGGCGAACGCTGCGGTGCTGTCCACCATTGCTGAGCCAGGAGACAAGATTTTGGGCTTGTCCCTCGCTCACGGCGGTCACCTGACTCACGGCATGAAGTTGAACTTCTCCGGCAAGCTTTATGATGTTGCCGCCTACGAGGTGGACCCAGAGACCATGCGCGTGGACATGGATAAGCTGCGGGAGCAAGCGCTGAAAGAGAAGCCAAAGGTTATTATTGGTGGCTGGTCTGCTTACCCGCGCACCATGGATTTTGCGGCCTTCCGTGAAATTGCTGATGAGGTCGGCGCTTACCTATGGGTAGATATGGCTCACTTCGCTGGCCTCGTGGCCGCCGGCCTGCACCCGAGCCCGGTGCCGCACGCTGATATCGTGTCCACCACCGTGCACAAAACCCTGGGTGGCCCACGCTCCGGCATGATTTTGGCCAAGCAGGAGTATGCCAAGAAGATCAATTCCAACGTCTTCCCAGGGCAGCAGGGCGGACCGCTGATGCACGTAGTCGCTGCGAAGGCCATTGCCATGAAGATTGCCGCGACCGAGGAGTTTAAGGAGCGCCAAGAGCGCACCTTGGAGGGTGCTCGCATTCTGGCGGAGCGCCTTACCGCGGAGGATGCTAAGGCGGCTGGCGTGGACGTGCTCACCGGCGGCACCGACGTGCACTTGGTCTTGGCTGACCTGCGAAATTCCGAGTTGGATGGCCAGCAGGCAGAGGATCTGCTGCATGAAGTAGGCATCACTGTTAACCGCAATGCCGTCCCGAATGACCCTCGTCCGCCGATGGTCACGTCTGGCCTGCGCATTGGTACCTCTGCGCTGGCAACCCGCGGTTTGGATGCTGAGGCCTTTACCGAGGTCGCAGATATCATCGGCACCGCCTTGGTACAGGGCAAGAACGCCGATGTGGAGGCCCTCCGCGCACGCGTGGACAAGATTGCCCAGCACTACCCGCTGTATGAGGGCCTCGAGGACTGGAAGCTGGTCTAGTCCTTTACCTCATGTCCACGGGCCTGCGCCATGGTGGCGCGGGCCTGCTGGAGCCATTCTGGTTGCTCTTGGAGGAGCTGATTGATTTCCGCTGTGGTTAGCGGCTTATCCATATCGTTTTTCTTGAGCGCGGTAACAGAGATGCCTAGCTTATGAGCGACTTCCGGGCGGGGGTGAGGACCCTCGCGACGCAAGGTTTGCAGCCACTCGGGCGGGTTATGCTGCAATTCGCGCAGCTCTTCGTGGCTAATGGCACTATTTTGAAACTCGTCCGGCGCAGCGGGCAGGTAGATGCCAAGCTTCTTCGCTGCGGTCTGGGCACGCATGGCGGTGCCGGATGGTTGCTTATGTTCTTCAGTCACGCTTTTACCGTAGCACTTTCAGTAGACTGTCCTCTATGCTGCGCTTAGCTTTTGCCACCGGTACGGAGCCTGGAAAGTGGTTCCGCCGATTCGAAGAAAATACTGCTCATGGTGGTTTATACACCGTTGATGCAGACGATGCGCTAGCTCCGCTGCTAGGTGGAGAGGTGGATGTGGCCCTCGCGCGTCTGCCGGATGCCCGCGTGGATGACTCCTTTCATGTGGTGCGCCTTTATAAAGAGGCTCCAGGAATTGCGGTTCCGAAGGACTCGGTCTATGCCGAAGTAGGCGAGGAACTCACGCTTGCCGACGTCGCAGATGAACACCTCAACTACCGCCTCGCCGATTCCGGGCTCGTTGATGTCCCCGCGGTCCGCGATGCCCTCCAAGTGGTGGCAGCCAATGTGGGAATCGCGATTGCACCGCGCCCCCTGCTCAAGGTGCTCAGCAAGAAACAGGTGGTGCCACTCGGGCTAAAGGATGAGTCCGTGCCGGTGACGGAGATTGCCCTGGTATGGCGCAAGGAGGATGACGGAGAGGCAATTCAGGACTTCGTGGGCGTCGCCAAGGGCCGCACCGCACGGTCCTCACGGCAGGAGAAACCGAAGCGAAGCGCCAGGGAAAAGGCGAGGGCTAAGCAAGCGCGAAGAAACGTTAACAATTCGTTACAAAATAAAAAGAAGGCTTTTAAGCAGCGCAAACGGAGGTAGTACTTTAGTGTTTGCTGTCTGCTTCCTGTCCGTGTGGGTGGCGCCCGCTGGGTGGTGTCATTACGGTGGGTTTCGTTCGTCATGAAGGGCGATTTAATAAAAATTAGAATTAACTTACTTTCTTGATGAAAGGATGATGCAGAAATGCAGAAGATGACTCGTCGTATCGTAGGTGGCTTTGCTGCCGCAACCCTGTCCGTTGCTCTCGTAGCTTGCTCCGATGCCGAGGATGCAGCTAACGACGCTAAGGACACCGCCGGTTCCGTAGCAGCTGATGCTTCCGACGCTGCTGGCTCCGCCGTTGATGAAGCTACCTCCGAAAAGGATAAGGACGCGGAATCCTCCGAGTCTGAGGATGCGGATGGTTCCGAGTCTGAGGATGCTGATTCCAAGGACGGCGACACCAAGACCGTCTCCACCGCCAATGGTGACCAGGAGGTTCCGGCAGCTCTGGCGTCTGCCATCGAGGAGAAGAAGGCTGAGTGGGGCGACGTGCAGAGCGTAGAGTCCTCCGATAAGGGTTCTTTGGCAACCTTCGATGGCGGCAACCTGCTGGCTATGGCTAAGGACGGCGATGAGGCTCAGCCAATCGTCGGCAAGATCGCTGAAACCTGGAAGGAGCAGGGCGGTCTGGATGCAGAGGTAGGCCTGCCTAAGGCTGCCGAGGAGAAGGCTACTGAGGGCAAGGGCTGGACCCAGCAGTTCGACAATGGCGTTATCTCCTGGCTCCAGGATGAGAGCGGCAAGTTCACCTCTTCCGTAGAGAAGTAAAAAGCTCTTTTTGAGGTAATCCCTTCGCAGCATCCGCTGCGGAGGGATTTTTCGTTTTCTTAAAGTTCATCTTGCACCCATGTAATTTCAACCTTCGGTGCCTACGTTGGGTGGCAACCCCGGAATTTGGGGCTATACGGAAGAAGTTTGATCTACCGCATTTCAAGGGAGAACCCTGCCACCATGACTCGTCCCTCTGTACTTTCTACTCCGCTTGCCACAACCGATAACACCGTCGCTACCAAGACTTATGTAGTGGATACTTCGGTCTTGCTTTCTGACCCTTGGGCTCTGCGCAAATTCGCAGAGCACGATGTGGTCCTTCCCGTTGTGGTTATTTCTGAACTGGAAGGAAAACGTCATCACCCGGAGCTTGGCTGGTTCGCCCGCCAAGCTCTTCGCTTTTTGGAGGAACTGCGCGCTACCTATGAGGCGCTAGACCAGCCGGTCCCCGTGAACGTAGATGGCGGCACCCTGCGCGTGGAATTGAACCATCAAGACCAATCCTTGTTGCCCTCTGCCTTCCGTGGCCCAGAGGGGGACCACCGTATTCTGGCCTGCGCCCTCAACCTTGCACACGAAGGTAAAGATACCGTGCTAGTCACCAAGGACGTGCCACTGCGCGTGAAAGCCGGCGCGGTTGGTGTGCAGGCGGATGAGTACCACGCCCAGGATGTGGTCCTGACCGGCTATACCGGAATGGCAACCGTGCAAACCAGCTCGGATGTCATCGATGCCCTCTACCGTGATGGGGAAGTCATGCTAGACGGCGTTCGCACTGAAAAGGGCACTGCCGTGGAGGAGCTGCCAGTCCATTGCGGACTTACCCTGGTAGCGGGAGCGCAGTCCGCGCTGGGGCGCATCACCGCGGAAGGTGCGGTGGAGCTCGTGCGCGGCGATAGCAATGCCTTCGGCCTGCAAGGACGCTCCGCGGAGCAGCGCATAGCTTTGGACTTGCTGATGGATCCCAATATCGGAATCGTCTCCATTGGCGGACGCGCCGGCACTGGTAAATCGGCACTCGCCCTGTGCGCCGGATTGGAAGCTGTACTCGAGCGCGGCGAACATCGCCGTATCGTAGTCTTCCGCCCGATGTATGCGGTAGGTGGGCAGTCGTTGGGATACCTTCCGGGCACCGAATCAGACAAGATGAACCCGTGGGCGCAGGCAGTCTATGACACTTTGGAAGGCTTGGTGTCTGAAAACGTGATGGAAGAAGTACATGAGCGCGGCCTGATTGAGGTCTTGCCCTTGACGCATATTCGCGGCCGCTCCCTGCATGATGCCTTCGTTATTGTGGACGAGGCACAGTCCTTAGAGCGCAATGTTTTGCTCACCGTGCTTTCTCGGCTAGGCAAGGGCTCACGGGTGGTGCTCACCCATGACGTAGCGCAGCGCGATAACCTGCGCGTGGGCCGCCACGATGGCGTCCAGGCAGTGATTGAAAAGCTCAAGGGGCACGAGCTATTCGCGCATATTACGCTCCAGCGCTCTGAGCGTTCCGCCATTGCGGAGCTCGTCACCGACCTGCTGGAAGGCGGCGATTAGGCCAGACATGTTCGCGTATGGCGATCGTGATGTGTACAGCGTGGCGAAGCTGGGCATTGCCCAGTAATAATGTTGAATATGAGCGAGAACGCCAAGCAGACGTCTTCGGACGAAAAGAAGAAAGATTTCCGCATCCGCCCCTTTACCGCGGCGGACTATCCCCAGATGCGAGAGATCTATGAACAGGGACTCAATACTGGGCACGCCACCTACGAGACCCGATCCCTGACCTTTGAAGAATTCAAAGCCGGCAAAATCATGCCCTCGGTGCATGTGGCTGTTGAAGCCGATGATGATTCGAAGGTCTTGGGATGGGTGTCTGCGGCGCCGGTATCTACCCGCACCGTCTTCCACGGAGTAGTGGAGGATTCTATTTACTTGGGCTCCGAGGCGCAGGGCCGCGGCATCGGCGGCGCACTTTTGGATCGCTTGATTGAGGTATGTAAGGACCTGCACAAGTGGGCTATCCATTCGTGGATCTTCCCTGAAAACGCCGGTTCTGCGGGGCTGCATAAGTCCCGTGGATTCGTGAAGGTGGGCACTTACTCTCACATGGCGAAGATGACCTACGGCGAGCTTGCGGGCCAGTGGCGAGATACCGATGTGTACGAGCTGCTTTTGCCCAAGCCGGAGGAAAAGAAGCGTTAGCTTTTCCCAGCGCACAGGAATAAAGTTAAGAGAGTATTCGTACGCTATCTCTCTAAGGCTTTTAAATGTCTGTGCGTACTCGTGCCCTTGCTTTGTCCACCGTTGCGGCTATGACGGCAGGGGCGCTTTCTGTTCCTACAGCGGGAGCTGTGTCCTATCCCTCCGCAGGCTCGGTGCCTGTTGCCCAGTTGGACATCACCCAGGTTGATGGTGGTGTGGCCTATGTGTTTGCCACTCCTGAGCTACAGTCCCATATCGAGACGGTGACCCGCCAGTTGCATGAGTTGCGCGCCAAGGCCTGGGATGCCAATCTTCCGTTTGCTGGTGCTAGGCTTCGCGACGTCGCACCGGACCGCACCGCATATATCAACGGCATATCCTGGAGCAGGGGATTGGAACACTCCGCGATACAGCGCGCTGCGGAGGAAAACTACGATTTTGATCATCGCCGTGGAGACGGGGGGAGCCGTGGACGGTAAAGTCCGGCGCCTTTTTCGCAGAAAACCTCACTTCTTCACCGATGGAACGCGCCATTGCTAACTGGTCTACTGATGGCGGTTCTGGCAGCGAGTGGAATCAGCTCATTCGCTCTAACGGTTCCTATTCTGGCGGTGCGGGACATATTTACAGCTTGCTTAACCCAGCCAACCACTAATTTGCCCAGGCACAGGTTGGAAGCACGACGGCCGGCCATTATTCCGAGCACGCGGTGTCGGGCGCCTCAGAGCGCCTCGAAGGACGGCACGCATTTCCCATTGCGGTACCGGAAGCCGCTCTGGCAAGCGCGGCTATAGGTTTTAGCGGCGGTACCCATGTGGGCGATTCCGGCAGCATTGGCGTAAGCATTGCGGGATGGGACGGTGCCCGGTTAGGGGTGCCGGGGTCATCGCTAACCTCGTCCGATCCGGAGGTTCTTGCGGTGCATTCTGACGGCACATATGAGGCTTTGCAGGAAGGCACGGCCGAGGTGCTTATTACTCCATACCTGCCGCGCAACGGGGAAACTCGCCCGGCTGGAGAAGCACTGAACCAGACGGTAGCGGTCACCAAAAAGCCAGCGATAAGCGGCATTGGTGGAGGATCGAGCGCCGGCGCGGCTATCGGCATCATTGCCGCCATCGTTGCCATTTTAGGAATTGGGTCCCAAGTTCTGCGGCAGATGGGTTTCTGGCAATAAAAACACCCCGCCAAGGGCGGGGTGTGGGGGCCGCTACATCGTAGGAACGTCCCAGGGGCCGAACCAGCGCTGCGCCGATGAGCGCATGTTATCGCTCAAGCGGCTAAAGCGCGGGATCGGGATACCGTGTGCGCGGGCTAAGGAAACTAGATAGTCCCTAGTGCGCCATACCTCGATGGGGTTGGCATGAACATCCAACGCCGCCTGCAGGCCGCCAGGAGCATAGCCGAGGGCGGATTCAATGGGGGTGTCGGCAAGCGGGAGTGCATCGCGCAAGGCATGCAGTTCTTGGCTTGTAGCCTCAGTTTCTGCAGGTGTGCGCGACATTAGTCAATGGTTTCCTTCAGTCGCTCCTCGCGCAGAGGCAGGAGGAGAAGGAGCGCGACGATGACCAACGGAACCATCAGAGCGATAACCGGGGTCAGGCCGTCATTATAGGAATTGAGGATTGCTTCCTCGATTGGCTTGGGGAAGGACGCGACCAAATCTGGGGTGAGGCTATTGGCACCGCCGTCGGCATTGCCAAACTTTTCTGCATAGGCGGCGCCCTCAGGGCCCATCTTTTGGAAGGCTTCTGGCATGCGGGTGGCCATCTCATCCTTCATATTGTGGATGAACATGGAGCCAACCAGGGAAGCACCCAGTGCGGAACCGATTTGGCGGAAGAAGTTATTCGCCGCGGTAGCGGTACCCACCTGGGACAGTGGGAAGGAGTTCTGGACGATGAGCACGAGGACCTGGATAACCATGCCCAGGCCGATGCCGAAGACCAAGAACTCGCAGCCCAGCTGCTTCAGGGAAGTCTCTACGGTCAGGTGAGACATCCAGAACAATGCACCAGCGGTAATGGCTAGACCGATGATGGGGTAGACCTTGTAGTGGCCGGTGCGGGCAATGATGAAGCCCACGCCAGTGGAGGTGCCGATAAGGCCCACCATCATCGGGATCATCATCAGACCCGCCTTGGTTGGGGTCAGGGTGTGCACCATCTGCAAGTAAGTAGGCATGTAGCCCAGAACACCGAACATTGCCAGGCCCAGCACCACGCCGGACAAGGTAGTAAGGGCCATGTTGCGGTTCTTGAATAGGCGAACTGGAATGAGCGGTTCCTTGGCGCGCAGCTCCACCAGGATGGTGATGATGGCGCCAATGATGGTGATGGCACCTAAGGTGAGGATCATCGACGAGCCCCACTCGTACTCGGTGCCGCCCCAGGTGGTCATGAGGATAAGGGACGCGGTGGTAATAGCGATGAAGGTTGCGCCGAGCCAGTCGAAGCGCTTCATGTCGGCTTTACCGACGCGCAGGTGCAGCACCAAGGTGCACACGATGATGGCGAGGATGCCAAGCGGGATGTTCATCCACATGCCCCAGCGCCACCCCGGACCGTCGGTGAACCAGCCGCCGAGGACGGGGCCGAGGACGGAAGACAGGCCAAAGACGCCGCCCATGATGCCCATGAACTTGCCGCGCTCACGGGAGGAGGTGACCTCGGCGATGATGGATTGCGAAGAGATCATCATGAATCCAGCGCCAAAGCCTTGCACGGCGCGGGCGATAATCAGCAGCGACATGGAGTTGGCAAAGCCACCGAGGGTGGATCCCACGACGAAGGTGGCGATACCCCCAATGTAGAGCCACTTGCGGCCCAACATGTCACCCAGCTTGCCGGAGATAGGCATGGCGATGGTCATGGTGACAAGGAAGGCGGAGATGACCCAACTCATGTGGTCGACGCCGCCGAGCTCACCAACGATGGTTGGAAGAGCAGAAGAGAAAATCATTTGGCCCAAGGAGCTCATCAGCATGGTGAGCATTAGGGCCGAGAAAATAAGCCCGAGGTTATCGGCGCGGGACTGGCCCTGGGAAGGGGCCTTAGCAGCCGTATCTACCATCGCATTCCTTTCATAAAGTCTGTTATTAGCGTGAGGGAAGTATCGAGACGCGCGCCGAGGTCTAGGCTGCAATCTGCATCCGGGGATGCCATCGCCAACCAAAGTGCCTCACGGACGAGGCCGGCGATGAGCATCGCCTCGGTGCTAGAAGAGCAGTTGTCAAGGACGCGAAGCTCCGGTTCTTTGTTAAGGCGCTCTTCAATGAGATCGATGAGCTCAATGGATTTTGCTCGCTTCCGGCTTATTGCCGCCGCAGCTGCATCTGGATCATTGGAGATGCGTTTGCGGCGATCCCGGATAGTCGGGTTGATGTGGTGGCCTTCCATATGCCGTCTGACCAACTGAAGGACGAGGTCTACCATGCTGGTCGTTGGCTCATTAAGGAAGAGTTCCCGCATCTCTTCCGTAAACTCGGTGCTTGGAGCGCCCAAAACGGCGGATTCCTTGGAATCGAAGTAATTGAAGAAGGTGCGCCGAGAAATACCGGCTACTTCGCAGATCCGCTCAATGGTGACTGCGCTAAAGGACTGTTCATCCACCAGTTTTGTGGCGGCATCCTCTATGCGCAGGCGCGTCTCGAGGCGTTTCTGCTCGCGTAGTGATAGTTCTTCTTGCACGCCATGCAACTTTACACTCGGTGCAAACTTGCACCAAGTGCAAAAAGGGTGATTTTAGAGGTGCATCCTTCCTTATGTGAGATGTGTCATTGCTCTTGCCGACGTCCCCCTTACCCCAGGCATGCGAAACCCCGCCCGGGTCCTGCCCGGGCGGGGTAGCGGTGCGGCGGATTCTTAGAAGTTATCGCGGTCGCGGTTAGTCATGCTCAGCACGTCGAGGCGCTTGTCCAGCTCTTCCTCGGTGAGGTTTTCGCCGTCGACAAAGCCCAAATCAATGACGGCCTGGCGAACAGTGATTTTCTCATGCAAGGCATGCTTGGCGGCCTTGGCTGCGTTCTCGTAACCAATAGCAGAGTTGAGCGGGGTCACGATGGAAGTGGAAGACTCCGCAAAGTGCTTCATGCGCTCCTCGTTGGCCTCGATGTGATTGATGCACTTATCGGCGAAGACGCGGGAGGCATTGGACAGCAGGCGAGCAGACTCGAGCACGTTGCGTGCCATCATCGGGATGAAGACATTGAGCTCGAAGTGGCCCTGGGCACCGCCGAAGGCGACTGCGGCGTCATTGCCCACCACCTGGCCGGCAACCATGGTGACGGCCTCCGGAATGACCGGGTTGACCTTACCCGGCATGATGGAAGAACCTGGCTGCAGGTCCTTCAGGTGAATCTCTGCCAGGCCGGTCAGTGGGCCAGAGCCCATCATGCGGAGGTCATTAGCAATCTTATTAAGGGACACAGCAACCGCGCGCATGGCGCCGGAGAACTCCACCAAGCCATCGCGTGCGGCCTGTGCCTCAAAGTGGTTCTCTGCTTCCTTTAGTTCCGCAACACCGGTGAGCTTCTTGAGCTCTTCGGTGACCTTAGCGCCAAAGTCCGCAGAGGTATTCAGGCCGGTGCCGGTGGCGGTACCGCCGATGGCCAGCTCGCCCAAGCGTGGCAGGGTGGCCTCGATCCGCTCGATGCCCAGCTCAATCTGGCGGGCGTAGCCACCGAATTCTTGACCGAGGGTAACCGGGGTGGCGTCCATCAAGTGGGTACGGCCCGCCTTGACCACGTCGGCGAATTCCTTGGCCTTCTTGCTCAGGGACTCGTGCAGAACCTTCAGACCTGGAATGAGGTCATTGACGGCTGCTTCCGTAGCGGCCACGTGGGTGGCGGTAGGGAAGGTGTCATTGGAGGACTGGCCCATATTCACGTGGTCATTCGGGTGAATCTCCACGCCATTTTGGTGTGCCAAGGAGGCGATAACCTCATTGGTATTCATATTGGACGAGGTGCCCGAACCAGTCTGGAAAACGTCGATAGGGAAAGCATCATTGTGCTTGCCCTCGGCGATTTCAGTAGCGGCGGCGATAATGGCATCGGCCTTGTCCGCGTCCAACTTGCCGGAATCCTTATTTACCTGAGCACAAGCTGCCTTTAGGAGGCCAAGTGCGCGAATCTGCGCATTTTCCAGGCCGCGGCCGGAAATGGGGAAGTTGTCCACTGCGCGCTGGGTCTGTGCGCGCCACAGGGCATCTGTAGGAACCTTTACTTCGCCCATGGTGTCATGTTCGATGCGGTATTCAGTCATGTGAAGATCACCTCAGTTAATTGGGTAGTGTGTGCTTTCCAGTATGGCGGAGATCTACCAGGAGGTCCGCCTTCGGGGGTGCCCCCTAGTTTTTGGTCGGGGTGGTGTAATCTACTACGGAATATTCCTGCAGCTTGGATAGCTTATGGATGGAGTCGATGTAGCGAATGGTGCCGGACTTGGATCGCATAACCAGTGAGCGGGTAGTAGCGCCGGAATTGCGGTAGGAAACACCGCGCAGCATGTCACCATTGGTCACGCCGGTGGCAGCGAAGTAGCAGTTTTCGGAGGAGACCAAGTCAGTGGTCTTGAGGACGCGGTCCAAATCGTGGCCGGCTGCGCGGGCCTTTTCTGCTTCCTCTTCATCCTTTGGCCACAGCTTGCCTTGGATTTCGCCGCCCATGCAGCGCATAGCGCAGGCGGTGATGATGCCTTCTGGGGTGCCGCCGATGCCCATCATCATGTCGATGGAGTTGGAATCCTGGCAGGTGGCGATGGCGCCTGCAACGTCGCCATCCATAATGAGGCGTACCTTGGCATCTGCGGCGCGAATTTCCGAGATGAGCTGCTCGTGGCGCGGGCGATCAAGGACCACCACGGTCAGATCTTCGGGGCGAATATTCTTGGCCTTAGCCACGGAGTTAATGTTCCACTCCACTGACTCGTTGATGTCGATAGCGCCGACTGCTTCTGGGCCAACAGCAATCTTTTCCATGTAGAAGACTGCGGAAGGGTCATACATGGTTCCGCGCTCTGCGGCCGCGATGACGGAGATAGCGTTGGGGCGGCCTTCTGCCATCAAACGAGTTCCGTCAACGGGGTCCACGGCGATATCCATGGCGGCGCCCTCGCCGGTGCCTACTTCTTCGCCGTTAAATAGCATAGGGGCCTCATCCTTTTCGCCCTCACCAATGACAACGACGCCGTTCATTGCAACGGAGTTGATGAGCTTACGCATGGCGTCGACCGCCGCGCCATCGCCCTCATTCTTCTGGCCGCGGCCTACCCAACGGCCGGAAGCGAGCGCTGCTGCCTCGGTGACACGGACCAGTTCCATCGCCAGGTTGCGGTCAGGAAGATAAGACGTATTTTCGGACATGTGTAGTGGTTGCCTTCCATAGTTTTCTCATCGAGGGGTGTTCCCCTTGATGCTCTACCTTTCCATTCTCGCACTTTTTTGCTCTAATGGGTCCGATTTTGCGCCCCATTTGTGGGGGATTCATCAAACTTTCGGGGGAGAAGGGGCCGTGTGGCTTTTTGGAAGCACACCGTGCGATACTAAGGCGCGTGGCTGCAGAAGAAAGACCAAAGATTTTTGAAGGCGCGAAGGATATCTCCCTGTCCCTCGCCGTCGTGGTGATCATGATGCTGCTGGCCGTTGGAGCGACCGGCCTATGCTCGATCAATTCCGAAACTCAACAGGGAGCAGTGCAGGAAGTGGATGAACAAACCTTCCTTGAAACCCAAGCTCGCGCAGGAATTGGCGCTATTCGCAATCCTGATATGCCAGAGGGCTGGGAGGCTAATGCTGCCCGCCGCGTTGATATGGGAGGAGAAAACGCCACCGTGGTCAGCTGGGTGACCGCTGACCAAGGGTTTGTGGAGTCTACTCAGACACAGGTGGCGGCCGATGATGCGGGCAAGGAATACGACGCCAACTACCGCGGCATCGAATCTGCCCGTGAGGTCAAAGGGCACCAAGTGCGGGTACTAGAAAGTGATGACGACTCCGTGCGCCGCCTGTGGGTGACAGATTTGGGCGACGCCCGCCTCATTATCTCCGGTGCCGCAGACGATAGCGATTTTGAGGCTGCTACCGCTGCGTTTATCGACGCCGCACCTATAGCCGAAAAATAACCTCGCCCAATCCTTCTGCCGCAGCGGTGGCGCTAAGACCGTCGCCGGCCTGGGCAATGACCTCTGCGAGGGATTCCTCATCTAAGCCGCTAAGGCGCGTCTTTCCTACAAAAACATCGATGCGCTCACGCTGGGAACGCTGCGGATAAATAGCGATTTCGCGTACCTTATCGCCTGTAAAGCGCAGCACCACGGATTGGGAGAAATAGCTCACCTCGTCATCATCGCGGGTATGTGCTGGGCCAAAGAATTCCTCTACGAATTCCCGGGAGTCTCCCGCCATGATGGAACCGGCGGCCGCAGACTTCGACACAAAATCCACCCGCTCACCTGGATACCCATAAATCTGCACTACTCGTCTCCTTCTGCGTCTGCTACTTCGGCCCTCTCGAGCGCTGCTTCAACGCGCTTTGCTGCGCCGTCGAGATGTGCCTCGCACGTTCGGGCAAGGGCCTCGCCGCGCTCCCAATACTTCAATGACTCATCCAAGCCCATCTGCCCGAGCTCTAAGATCTTTACGGTTTCAATGAGCTCGTCTCGGGCTTGCTCATAACTCAATTTTTCTACTGGGGTAAAAGCATCCTGGCCTGGTTGACCGGTGCCAATGGTGTCCTCTGACATTATTTTCTCCTTGTTCGGTGATTAATCGGCGGCCTGGGAGGCCATAGAAACAGCGGTAATAGATCCATCGCCCACGCGGATGCGCAGTTGCGCGCCGGGAGGGGATTGCTCATAAGAGGTGACAACTTCGGGGCCGGAGCCATCTTTGGGTACCACTTGGACGATGGAATACCCGCGGGCAAGAGTTGCTGAAGGTCCCAAAGCTGAAACGCGAGCACGCAGCGACTCCACGTGGCGGGTCTCGCGTTCTACCATGACCTCAATTTCCCGGCGCATGGTGTCACGAGTGCGCTCTACTTCCTCGCGGCGCGTACGAATGGGGGTCATGGGGTCTGCCATGACGGGCCGGGAACGAATATTGTCCAGGCCGCGTCGCTCCCTTTCCACCCAGCCGCGCAAGGCGGCAGCCATCCGGGAGCGTGCCTCTGCGATAACGGCACGCTCCTCGGCCACGGAGGGGACGACGCGCTTTGCGGCGTCGGTAGGCGTGGCAGCGCGCAGATCCGCGACGTTATCGAGCACCGGGCTATCCGGCTCATGGCCGATGGCGGAGACCACCGGAGTGCCAGCAGCCGCGACCGCGCGTTGCAGCGCTTCTTCTGAGAAGGGAAGCAGGTCTTCTACAGAGCCACCACCGCGGGCGATGATGATGACGTCTACCTCTGGATCCGCATCTAGCTGCTGGAGGGCATCGATAACCTCTGGCACGGTATTCGCACCTTGAACCGCGGTATTGAGTACCCGGAATTGCACCGCTGGCCAGCGATCATGAGCTACCGCCATCACATCTCGCTCCGCGGCCGAACCGCGGCCGGTAATCAGCCCAATTTTGTGCGGCAGGTAGGGCAGTGGCCGCTTGCGAGCAGGATCAAAAAGTCCCTCTGCCGAAAGCTGCTGGCGTAATTTCTCAATGCGCGCGAGTAGATCACCTATGCCCACATGACGAATCTCCGTGGTCCACAGTGAAAAAGAACCGCGGCCGGCATAAAAAGCCGGCTTGCCATGGACAATGACGCGGTCGCCGTCTTTTAGCGGTGCTGACAATGACTGCAACATTGATGATGGGCAAGTCAGCTGCACGGACTTTTCCTGCTGTACATCACGCAGCGTGAGATAGGACAGCTTCCAGGTGGGTTTGAAATTAATTTGGGTTAATTGACCCTCTACCCACAGGTAGCCCAAGCGCTCGATCCAGCCCTTGACTTGGTCGTTGACTTTACCAACGGGCCAGGGAGTATCCGGAGTATTTGCCGGTTGATTCACACAGCCTCCCTTTCTTCAGTCTGCCGTGTTCTTCCGCCTAGTTTAGGGGCCAGCGCAGATGATTGCCCCGCTCGGGGTAGCCGGAATGGCGGCGGTGGGCCCCACTATTGTTTTGCGTGCTGTTTCGATACTCTGGGAGCCATGACTGAAGGTAAAAATGTTCTCCTCGCGGCACCGCGCGGATACTGCGCAGGCGTAGATCGCGCAGTTGAAACCGTAGAAAAGGCGCTGGAAAAGTACGGCGCGCCCATTTATGTACGCAAGCAAATCGTGCACAACCGCTACGTCGTAGAGTCTTTGGCAGAACGCGGCGTCATCTTTGTTGACGAGGCCTCTGAAGCCCCAGAAGGTGCCCACCTAGTCTTTTCCGCCCATGGTATTTCCCCGGCCGTTCGGGCAGAGGCAACGCAGCGCAAGCAACTAACGTTGGATGCCACGTGCCCATTGGTAACCAAGGTGCATAAGGAAGCCCAGCGCTTCCAGCGCGATGGCTATCACATCCTCTTGGTTGGCCACGAAGGACATGAGGAAGTGGAAGGAACCGCCGGCGAAGCACCGGAGGTTACCCACCTTGTGGATGGCGTCGAGGGCGTTGCTAAGCTGCCGGATTTCCTGCAGGACGAGAAGCTTATTTGGCTGTCCCAAACCACGCTCTCGGTGGATGAGACGATCACCATCGTCAATAAACTGCGCGAGCGTTTCCCGCATCTGGAAAATCCGCCTTCAGACGATATTTGCTACGCCACCCAAAACCGCCAAGAATCCGTCAAAGCCATTGCCCCCAAGTGCGACCTGATGATTGTGGTGGGGTCTAAAAACTCCTCTAACTCGGTGCGCCTGGTCGAAGTGGCGCTCGAGGCTGGTGCTAAGGCTTCACACCTCGTAGATTTTGCCAAGGAGATCGACGATGCCTGGCTGGAAGGCGTGCGCACCGTCGGAGTCACATGTGGTGCATCGGTACCAGAATTGCTGGTACGCGAGGTGTTGGAATTCCTCGATGCGCGTGGCTATAGCGACGTAGAACAGGTAACTACCTCTACGGAGACGATTACCTTCGCCCTGCCGCGCGACCTGCGCCCAGCACGCACTTAAATGAGCGCGTGCTTAAACTACATCTAAAATAAAAGAAAGGCCCGTTTCCGGGCCTTTCTTTTATTTTAGTCCTCGTCATAGAGGTTATCGTCCCAACCTTGCTTGGGCGCTTGCTTGTGCTCCTGAGACGCCGGTACCGAATCGCCGGCGCGCCGGGTTGGATCCGGGCGCATTGGATTTGCGCGTTCCTCTTGTTGGAGGCGGCGGCGTTCCTCTCGGTCGCGTCCACGCAGACGATCCTTGGGCGCGGGGCGGGACTTCTTTAATGCGTGAGAAGCGCGGGCGCGCTGCGGAGTGGCTTGAATTTTAGTAGGTTCCTTTGCCAGCCTATCGCGCGCCATCAAGTCAGCGACCGACAAACGCTCAGCGCGATTGCGGCGGTCTTGCTCAGCATCGGAACGGCGAGAGGAAGTTTCCATTTTAGCGGTGCGACGTGCCGTCTTACGGTAGCGGACCCATCGCAACCAGCCGATGATTCCTGCGCCTACTAAAGCGATGAGGAGCCAGAGAAAGCTTTGGACAAGGGGGAAAGCTGCGGTTACGGTAGCCGTCTTGGAAAACGGTGATGCTCCCTCTGGCAAGTTGGCCTTGGTAATAAAGAATCCGGCCAGTACCACCGTGATGGCATACAAGATGGGGATGGAAGCCACCGTGAGGAAGAGGCCGCGTTCTTCTACGATGAGCGCCACCAGCAGCGAGCCGATGACGAGGAAGGCGAGGTAAGCCCACCCGATGGTACCCATCAGGATGGAAATCAACGCGCCGGTGAGCAAAATTGCCGCGAGCAGCCCAAGGCCCGTGCCCAGCGTGATGCTGGGGAGTCCAGAGCTTTGGGCGGCGGAAGACTTTCTTTGCTTGGCTTGTGACACGTCGGAAGATCCTACCGGTTCGTGCCTGCCCATGGCTATTTCCACGCACTAAGTCGCCGGATTTATAGTGGCGAATGCCCGCGCGGCCACGTATCGATGGCTATGGGCTCCCGTGGCGTGCGGTCCGTGCGGCCTGGGATATCCATCTCGTGCAATTTGCGGGCGGTGACGCCGACCCGGGAATCTAGCGAGGACAGTGTGGCATTGTAGGCTTCGACTGCCTTTTCCAAGTTGTGGCCCACCCTGCCATAGTGATCAGAAAGTGTATTCAGGCGCGTGTACAGTTCGCGCCCTAGGCGCTGAACCTCCTTTGCCTTGGCTGAGATGTCTTCTTGGTGCCACCCCATAGCCACCGTGCGCAGGAGGGCGAAAAGCGAGCTGGGGGTGGCAATTACTACATTGCGTTCAAAGGCATACTCGATGAGTTCTGGGTCCACTGACAATGCAGCATCGAGGAAAGGATCTGCAGGGACAAACAGGATGACGAATTCGGGTGTAGGTTGAAACGCTTCAATATAGTCTTTGTGCGATAGTGCTTGGACGTGGCCACGCATCAAGTGTGCGTGGCGGCGCAAGAAGCCGGCGTGTTCTTCTGGGTCATCGGTCTCCAGCGCGTCGAGGTAAGAAGTAAAAGGCACCTTGGCATCGACAATGATATGGCGGCCACCAGCCAACTTGATAACCATGTCTGGGCGAACGATGCGACCACCCAGCGGAGCAGAAACCTGGCAGTCAAAGTCCACATGTTTGGTCATGCCGCCTATTTCAACCACCCGCTCCAATTGCACCTCGCCCCAACGACCGCGGGTATTGGGCGAGCGCAAGGCACTAACAAGTTTGTCAGTGCGTTCAGTCAGACGAGAGGAGGTACGGGTTACCGCCTGGACCTGGCTAGAAAGGGAAGCGAGCAGCGCGGTGCGGTCTTCCTCAATTTCTTGGAGCTGAAACCCCAAGCGGTCCATGGCCTTTTCCAGCGGCTGGAGCTCAGCTTGGCGACGCTGCGATTCTTGCAGCGCGCGGTGTTCGGCACTTGGCGCCGAACGAGCAGCGGAGTAGGAATGGGCCAACCAACCCATTACCGCGCCGAGGGTGAGGCCGATAAAAAGTAGCAGCACGGGCAATGTGGAAGTCATGGAACCCAGCATGGCACGTACAGCCGACACAGCCCACTATTTTTTCGAATCTCCGTTCAAAAGGCCCTCGAAGGCATCGCGGGCACGGCGCAGGTTGGAGCGCACGCCGGGCTTCTCATGCTCTTTCGGGGTGGATTCCACGTTGAGGGCAGCGTCGAGGGAATTGGAGTTGCCGTCCGCGGCTACGTCCGCCACTGCGCCTTCTGGGGCTGCGTAGTCCGGCATTTTAAGCCACGCCTCGCGCTTATAGCGCCCTTGTTCCTCCGTATAACGGCCGATGAGGTAGCCAGCTACGGTGGAAAAGTCCAGCTCCGCGGCGGTCTTTTCGCCCGACTGGAGCTTCATCATATCTTGGCTGTAGCGATAGGCCACCGCGAACATCGCGGCTGCCGGAACCGCGAGGAAACCTCCCACCAGGCCAAATAGCGCAGAGCCTACGGTCACAGAAACCAAGACGATGACGGGGTGCAGGTCCATGGCCTTGGACTGCAGCCAAGGGGAAAGGACATTTCCCTCCAGCTGTTGGACCAGCAAGACCAGTCCAAGAACGAGCAAGGCCTTGGTAATACCAAGGGACACCAGTGCGATGGTGACGGAAAGGGCACCGGCCACAATTGCACCGACGAAGGGGATAAAGCCGGCGATGAAGGTGATGATTGCCAAAGCCATGGCCAGGGGGACGCCGATGAGGGCGAGGCCGATGCCGATAAAGACGGCGTCGACAAGCGAGACAACTGCCTGCGCACGAATAAAGCCTCCAAGCGTGGTCCATGCGCGGGTGAGTAGCTCAGTAAGGTGCCAGCCGGCGCGTTTACCGGTGGCATCGCGCAGCCAGGGGAGGAACTTGGCGCCGTCCTTGAGGAAGAAGAAGGTCAGCACCAACACAATGAAGAGGGTGACCAAGATGGAGGTAGCGGTGCCGATACCGGTAAAGACGGAACCCGCGATGGCGCCAGCGCGCTGCTGCAGCCAGGAAGCCGCTTCATCGATGTAGCTGCTCATATCCTCGCTATCGAGGTTGAGGGGTGGGCCCTGTGCCCAGAGCTGCAGGCTTTGGATGCCGGAGACCGTCTGCAAGTACAAAGAGCGGGATTGGCGCATGAAGTCCGGGGCAACGAAGGAAATGAGTCCACCCACTGCCGTGAAAGAAACCAAAATGGTTACGGCAGCCGCCAACGCGGCGGGGAGGCCAATGCTGCGCAACTTCTTAGCCACTGGGGCTAGGACGGTGCAGATGATGAGGGCCAAAAGCACTGGCAAGATGCCCTGCCAGAAATTGCCGAGCAAGCGGTAGAGGGCGTAGAGGAAAACGCAGATGATGAGCAGGCGGACCGCCCATAGGGACGCAGACTTAACTACCTCGCCGGCAATGACAGAGCGATCTACCTGATCGCCCGGTGGATGTGGCGATACATCCTCCAGCTTGCTGGTATCGAAGCTTTCATCAAACTTATCGCCCAGGCCCGTCTTGGGAGCCTCGGGCAGCGGTTGGTTATCAGAACTCACCCCACCATCTTGCCTTAAAAGAAGGTGGGTGAGTTAGGATTGGCCCCGTGAGTCTTACACTAGGAATCGTCGGCCTGCCCAACGTGGGCAAGTCCACATTGTTTAATGCCCTGACCCGTTCCGAGATCCTGGCGGCGAACTACCCGTTTGCCACCATCGAGCCCAACGTGGGCCTGGTGGAGCTGCCGGACTCCCGCCTGACCCACCTGGCGGAAATGTTTAACTCGGAGCGTATCCTGCCCGCTACCGTGTCCTTCGTGGATATTGCCGGTATCGTCTCTGGCGCTTCGCAGGGTGAAGGCATGGGTAACGCCTTCCTAGCCAATATCCGTGAGGCAGATGCCATCTGCCAGGTGGTGCGCGCTTTTTCCGATGACAATGTCATCCACGTTGATGGCAAAGTTGACCCGCGCAATGACATCTCCGTTATTAATACCGAGCTCATCCTCGCGGACCTCCAAACCATCGAAAAGGCTCTGCCGCGCCTTGAAAAAGATGCGCGCAAGAATAAGGACCTGGCTGCTGAGGTGGAAGCCACCAAGAAGGCGCAGGAGATTCTAGAAGATGACCGCACCCTCTTCGCAGCAGCTAAGGAGGGCGAGATTGACCTCTCGCTCGTGCGCGATCTGCACTTGATGACGGCAAAGCCTTTCCTCTATGTCTTTAACTCGGACGAGGCCGTGCTTACCGACGACGCAAAGAAGGAAGAGCTTCGCCAGCTCGTCGCCCCGGCCGAGGCCGTGTTCCTTGACGCCCAGACAGAAACTGAGCTGCTTGAGCTGGAAGTAGACGAAGCGCGCGAATTGCTTGAGTCCGTGGGCCAAGATGAGCCGGGGTTGGCTACTTTGGCCAAGGCGGGTTTTGCCACGCTGGGCCTGCAGACCTATCTCACCGCCGGTGAGAAGGAAGCCCGCGCGTGGACCATCAAGCAGGGCTCTGCCGCCCCGCAAGCTGCCGGCGTTATCCACACTGACTTTGAAAAGAAGTTCATCAAGGCCGAAATCGTTTCCTATGATGACCTAGTAGCCGCTGGCTCTATGGCCGAAGCTCGCGCTCACGGCAAGGTCCGCCAAGAAGGCAAGGACTACATCATGCAAGACGGCGACGTGTGCGACTTTAAGATCGGCGGTTAATTCCGCGTCTTCTAAGTCTTGGGCCTCCTAACGGAGAAGGCACTGCCCGCGCAGGCGGAGAAATTGTAGCGATTGAGAATCTTCCGCGTTATTGTGGGCGGCATACTCAAATAATAGGAGGTCACATTATGGCTGAACTAGACAACAAGATTATTGCTGTTATCGCTACCGATGGTTTCGAAGACTCTGAGCTGACTTCTCCGCTGGAGGCCGTGAAGAACGCTGGTGCTACCGTGCGTGTCATCGCCCCTAAGTCCGGTACTATTACCGGCAAGAAGGGCACGGAGATTTCCGTTGACGCCGTTACCGCTGATTCAACCGGCGAGTCTTTCGATGGCATTATCTTGCCTGGCGGTACCGACAATGCCGACCTGTTGCGCTTGGACAAGGCCGCAGTAGAAATCGTGCGCAACCACATGAGCAAGGATCTCCCGCTTGGTGCTATCTGCCACGGTGCATGGATCTTGGCCGATGCTGAAGCTCTTAAGGGTCGTACCTTGACGTCCTTCCCCTCCTTGCAGACCGACCTGCGCAATGCGGGCGCCACGTGGGTAGATGAGGAAGTCCACTGCGATCAGGGCTTGGTGTCCTCCCGTACTCCCGATGACCTGCCAGCCTTTAATGCCAAGCTGGTTGAGGAGTTTGCAGAGGGCCAGCACTAAAGCTCCTCGGTTACACGCCACGGGTATCACCCGTGGCTTTTTTGATCTTGCGCCAGAGTTCCTACCCCTATAAGGTTTTAGTTTCCTGAAGGGGAGTAGTTCCCTCGGTTAATTCCGAGATGACTGGTCGACATACTGGCGTTTAGCCCGGCCAGCCAGCGCCCGCAGTGCCCGCGGCCGTGAACGAGACCTTCGGTCCGCAACCGAACCGAAGGGAGAAGTGACTATGTCCTCCATGGGCTCAGAGCAGCGCATTCTTGAGCGCTTCATGCAGCTATCCATCGCCGCCGCTGTGGCTACCATCATCCTTAAGGCCTTGGCCGCGTGGTTTACCGGCTCGGTGGGCTTCCTATCTGATGCTCTCGAATCCGTAGTGAACCTCGTGGCGGCCGTCGCCGGTTTTTATGCCCTCCGGATTGCTGCCAAGCCGGCCGACGATAACCACCAGTTTGGCCATGGCAAAGCGGAGTACGTCTCCGCCTTGGTGGAGGGCGCGATGATTTTCATTGCGGCCGGCATGATCATCTATACGGCCATCCAGCGCTTCTTTATTCCGCAGCCGATTGCTGAGGCAGGCTGGGGCTTGGCATTATCTACGCTCTCGTCTGTGCTTAACCTGGCGGTGGGTATCGCGCTCATCCGCGCCGGCAAGCGCTACCGTTCTGCCACCTTGGATGCGGATGGGCATCACCTGCTTACCGACGTCTGGACTTCCGTCGGCGTCCTTGTCGGTATCGCCGCCGTTTATTTAACTGGCTGGATGTGGCTAGACCCTGTAGTAGCCCTCGCTGTGGGTATCAATATCTTGTGGACTGGTTACACCCTCCTGCGCGATTCCGTGAGCAGTTTGCTTTCTGAAGCACTTCCCGCGGATGAGCGCCAGCAGATTCGCCAGCTGCTGGCCCGGTTGGAAAAGGAGCAATCGGTTACCTTCACGGACCGGCGTACTGTCGCTTCCGGCCGTCAGCGCTTGGTCTACCTGACCATGGAGGTGCCAGGAGAGTGGAGCGTTATGCATTCCCACGAGGTTGCTGACGCCGTGGAAATCGCCCTAGATGAGCTGTATCCAGGCTGCAGTGCGTTCATTCACGTGGAGCCGGCGGGCGTGGAAAACCGCCGCCCGTACCTATTTCGCTAGGCCTTAATTTTCTAAGTTTTCGGGCGGTCACTGTGGCTGATTTTTCGACCGACATGTGTGTAGACCCGTTCGAGTGAATAGGGCCTGTACATAACCTGTGCTTTTCCGCAGAAAGCATACACCCTTCTGAAAGGACTCTGTGGGTTTAGTGGCACCGCCTTTTGGGGGTGGGGTAAGTCTTGAATGATTTGGAGAAAGTCGAGGGTGTTGACTAGGGCGCTGCGGGGTCGTGAAACGACATCTATTTTTTAGATTCGGGCCATTTATGGTGCAGAATTCTTAACGTTATGAAAATGTTATTGATTGCTCTGAGCTGCATGAAGTCTTCTCTGGGTGAATAAAACGGCAAAAATTTCTTGCTGGCGGTCGAAAAATTTTGAATTCTCCGTATGGTGGTTGTCACACCAAGCAAATAGCGATTCTCACCCCCGCATTCCACATGTGGGGGCAAGAATATGTCCTTTTGATTGGCTGAAGAGAGCTATACCAATAGCAGAAAGGATTTACTGACAATGGGTAAGAACATTAAGGATCTGTTTAACGCAACCGCATACGACAAGGACGGCGAGAAGCTGGGCAACGTTAACGAGGTATTCGTTGATGACCAGTCCGGCCAGCCTACCTTCGTTGAGGTTAACCACGGCCTGTTCGGTATGAACTCCAGCCTCGTTCCGCTGCGCGGTCACGACTTCTCCGGCGATGACCTGAAGCTGGGCTTCTCCAAGGACCGCATCAAGGACGCCCCAGACTTCGATTCCGATAAGCCGCTGACCCCAGAGGCACAGTCCGATATCTTCAAGCACTACGGCCTGGATAATGCACAGGACGTTACCGATTACAAGGACTCCAACCTGGACTCCAAGCGCGACGTTCAGGCTGGCGCTGACAAGGACCACAACTTGGCCGCAGGTGCCGGCGTTGCTGGCGCTGGTGCAGGCGCTGCTGGTGCACACGCTAACGAGAAGAAGGAAGCTACCCACACCACTGATGCGGCTGCTGCTGAGCGTAAGGCTGGCGTTGCCGATAACGCTGCTTCCAAGAACACCGCAGCTGCGCACACCAACAATGACGGCGAGCTCATCCGTTCTGAGGAGCAGATGAACGTCAATAAGGAGCGTGTGGCTACCGGCGAGGCTCGCCTGCGCAAGTACGTTGTAACCGACACCGAGACCGTTGAGGTTCCGGTTGAGCGCGAAGAGGTCAGCGTTGAGCGCACTCCGATCAGCGCTGAAGATGCCAAGAACTACAACGGCACCATCTCCGGTGACACTGAGGAAGCTTCCGTCACCCTGCACGAGGAGCAGGTTAACGTGAACAAGGAAACCGTTCCGGTTGAGAAGATCAACCTGAAGAAGGACACCGTTCGCGACACCGAGACTCACACCGAGGAGCTGCGCAAGGAGCAGATCGACACCGATGGTGTTGATGGCCTCAAGAAGTAAAAGCGCATAGCTAAACGCCCGCAAGGTTTTCCTTGCGGGCGTTTATTATGTTTGAGGGCTTATTTAAGCCTTGGCACCGATGGCTGCGGCCGAGTCAGAATCCATAATGTCTTTGACGCCGCTTTCTGCTGCGTCCCAGGTTGCCTTGTCTTGGATGCCGGCACGTTTAGCAACGACGGTGGCGCACAGTACCTGTCCGGTGACGTTGAGTGCAGTGCGTCCCATGTCAATAATCGGCTCAATGGCCAGCAGGAGACCGACACCAGCCAGCGGAAGGCCAAGTGTAGATAGCGTCAGCGTGAGCATAACCGTTGCGCCTGTGGTGCCTGCGGTAGCAGCGGAACCAATGACGGAAACAAAGATGATGAGCAGGTATTGGGTGAAGTCGAGGTTAATGTCGTAGAACTGGGCAACAAAGATGGCTGCGATGGCCGGGTATACGGAGGCGCAGCCGTCCATCTTGGTGGTCGCTCCTAGCGGAACGGCAAAGGAAGCGTATTCAGAAGGAACACCCATGGCCTTTTCGCTAAAGCGCTCGGTAGCTGGCATGACACCCATGGAAGAACGGGTAACAAAGCCCAGCGAGGTGACCGGCCAAACGCGCTTATAAAAGCCCATGACTGGAATCTTGTTGAACTTCAGTACGGCGGGGTAGACCACGACAAAAACCAGACCAAGGCCCACGTACATGGCCAGCACAAACTTGCCCAGCGAGCCCAAGGCGTCCCAGCCGTAGGTTGCTACTGCCTTACCGATAAGGGCGGCGGTGCCAATCGGTGCAAGGCGGATGATCCACCACAAGATGACCTGGATGACCTTGAGGAAGGACTCGGTAAAGTGCAGGAATGGCTCGGCGGACTTGCCGGTCTTGACCGCGGCGATACCGATGGCCAGGGAAATGACAAGCAGTTGTAGCGCGCCAAAGCTGAGGGATACTTCGCCGTCGGAAAGCGAGGCAGAAAGGCCTACGAAGTTCTGCGGCAGAAGCTGCTCAAAGAACGCGGTCCACGAGCCGACGTGGGAAGGATCCTGTGCAGTGGCGGCATCGACGCTCGTGCCGACGCCCGGCTTCATAATGACGGCAACGAAAATGCCCATCAAGACAGAGAAGAATGCGGTAATGGCGAACCACACCAGTGTGGAAATCGCCAGGGAAGCAGCGTTAGCTACCTTGCGCAAATTGGCGACAGAGGTAACAACAGCGGCGAAGATCAGCGGCGGGATCATCACCTTGAGCAGCTGGACGTAGGCGCTACCGACTCCCGTGAGCAGGGTGGTCAACCAACCGGGATTGTCTGGGTCGGTATCCATGCCGGAGGCGATGAAACCCAAGATGAGGCCGATGATAAGGCCGGCAATAACTTGCGCGCCGAATCCTGTGGCCCAGCCTGGGAGCCTAGAGCGCGGAGATTCCTGTTGAGACATAAAGGTTCCTTTGAAAATAAAAATGGACAGATCGGACTAGTTTTCAGATACTGTCCTGTTCAACTTCAACTTCGCTCAGTTTATTCCTTCGACGTCTTTAGGCACAAGACGTGGGGATTCTCCCGTGGCTGCGACCTCATCCTTCGCGCTCACCGGGTGGCTTCTTAATACCTGGGGTTCTTTTCCCACTGAGCGCGAGGGGGAGGAGGAATTGCGGTGTGCGCCCTCGGCGCTCACCAGAGCGGGGTGGAAGCATCACCTTTACGCTGCTGGTGAGCGCGAAGGGCGGAGGGGGGAAGGGCGGAGCGCGAGGTGCAGAGCGAGGAGGGGCTGCGATTTCTGGAATACTGGCGGCATGAAAATCCTCGTGACTGCATTTGACGCCTTCGGCGGAGAAAGCATTAACCCTACAGAACAAGCGCTGGAGCTATTACCAGAGGAGGTTGGGGGAGCGGAGCTTGTCAAGACGGTGATTCCGACCAAGTTTGGGGAATCCCTGCGCCGAGTAATTGCACTCGCAGAGGAATCATCAGTCGATGCAATTGTGTGCTTGGGACAGGCAGGCGGCCGGAAACATATCACCCCGGAGCGAGTCGCCATTAATGTGATGGATGCCGAGATTCCTGATAACGCGGGTTATCAGCCAGTGGATGTACCGGTCGTGGAGGGTGGCCCAGCGGCGTATTTTTCCACGCTACCGGTAAAGGAAATGGTCGCGGCGATGGATGATTGTCCGGCGCGGGTGTCGAATACGGCGGGGACTTTCGTGTGCAATCAGCTCCTGTATGGTCTCCTGCATCACTTCGCGGGGACGGAAGTGCGCGCGGGATTTGTGCATGTTCCCTATATTCAGGAGCAGAACAAAGCGGATAAGCCCATGATGGCGCTAGCTGAGATAGTCGAGGGGATAAAGCAGGCACTCTGGGCGGTGCAGGCTAGTTAGGGTAGCCTTTGTGGCTTTTTGAACCAGCGAAATATAGATTTATGGATATGTCTCGCTTTAGCCCTCTCAACTGGCCGGTTGTGCGCCAGCTGCGCAGCGGCGATCCCTTTGGCAGGGACGTCAATACGCAGTCTCAAAAGAGCAAGGATAAACATGGACGCACCGTGGAAGCGGACCGCGTGGTGCAGTCAGTGTGCCCGTACTGCGCGGTCGGTTGCTCGCAGCGCGTGTATGTCAAAGATGACCGTGTCATCCAGGTAGAGGGTGATCCGGATTCGCCCATTTCTCGTGGGCGATTGTGCCCGAAGGGATCTGCGTCGGAGCAGCTCATTAACTCCGCTACGCGCCTGACCAAGATTAAATATCGCGCGCCTTATTCTTCGCAGTGGCAGGACCTTGATGAAGATACCGCGATGGAGATGATTGCGGATCGTTTCTTGGAGGCGCGTCGCAACGGTTGGCAGGATGTCGACGATGAGGGCCGCACCCTCAATCGCACGATGGGCATCGCCGGTTTGGGCGGTGCGACCTTGGATAATGAGGAAAATTACCTCATTAAGAAGCTGTTTACCGCGGCCGGTGCGATACAGCTTGAGAACCAGGCGCGCATATGACACTCCGCCACCGTTCCTAGTCTAGGAACTTCGTTTGGCCGCGGCGGCGCAACCCAACCGCTGCAGGATATGGCGAATGCGGACTGCATCGTCATTGAGGGTTCTAATATGGCCGAGTGCCACCCAGTGGGATTCCAGTGGGTAGTAGAGGCCAAAAAGCGTGGGGCACGCATCATTCACGTGGATCCGCGCTATACGCGTACGTCCGCGTTTGCGAATCGCCATATTGGTATTCGCGGCGGCACGGATGTAGTGCTATTGGGTGCAGTGATTAATTATCTGCTGGAAAATGAGCTGTACTTCCATGACTATGTGGTGGCGTATACCAATGCGCCGATGATTATCTCGGAGGACTACCAAGACACCGAGGATCTAGATGGTTTGTTCTCTGGCTATGACCCAGAGACCGGAAAATACGTCACGGATTCGTGGCAGTACGTGCAGAAGCCCGAGGGTGCGTCGTGGAATGTGGAACGCGATGAATCGCTGGAGCATCCCAATTCGGTTTTCCAGATTCTCAAGCGCCATTACGCACGCTATACGCCTGAGATAGTGGAGGAGACCTGCGGTATTGCGCAAGAGGACTTTTACTACCTTGCGGAGTCGATTGCGCAGAATTCCACGCCGGATCGCACCACGTGCTTTGCTTATGCTTTGGGCTTTACTCAGCACACTCTGGGTGCGCAGTTCATTCGTACCGCGGCAATTTTGCAGCTGCTGACCGGTAATGTGGGCCGACCAGGCTCGGGCATTATGGCGTTGCGTGGACACGCGTCTATTCAGGGGTCTACCGATATTCCGACGCTGTTCCATTCGCTGCCGGGGTATTTGCCTATGCCGGGCGTCGACAAGCAAAGCTGGCCTGAGTATGTAGATGGCATCCGCAATGAGTCGCAGAAGGGCTTCTGGCAGATCGGAGAGAACTATGCGGTCTCGCTGATGAAGTCCTACTGGGGCGATGCAGCGACCAAGGAAAACGGGTGGGGTTATGACCTCATGCCGCGTATTTCTGGTGCGCATTCGACCTATGAAACGCTCATGGCAATGCTGGATGAGCAGGTGGAAGGCTATTTTGTCTTCGGCCAGAATCCGGCAGTGGCGCAGTCTAATGGCGGCATGCAGCGCCGTGGTTTGGCGGCGCTAAAGTGGCTGGTTGTGCGCGATTTCCAGGAGATTGAGACTGCCTCGTTCTGGAAGGATTCGCCGGAGATTAAAAACGGCGAGCTCAAGACCGAAGATATCGGTACCGAGGTTTTCTTGATGCCGGCGGCAACCCACGTGGAAAAGGCCGGTACCTTCACCCAAACCCAGCGCATGTTGCAATGGCGTTTCCAGGCGGCACCGCCGCCAGGTGATGCCAAGAGTGACCTGTGGTTCTTCTACCAGTTGGGCAAGAAGGTTAAGGAGCGTCTGCGCGATTCCACTGATCCGCGAGATCTGCCTTTGCAGAAGGTCACGTGGGATTATGTGGAAACCGAGGAAGGTGAGCCGAATTCTGAGGACGTCCTCAAGGAGATCAATGGTTATTACCTTGAGGGCCCGAAGAAGGGCGAGCTTTTGCCTGCCTTCGTGGAGATGAAAAATGATGGCAGCACCTCGGGTGGCTGCTGGATCTACACTGGCGTGTTTAAGGATGGTATTAATCAGTCCGCCCGCAAGGTTCCTGGTTCGGAGCAAAATGAGGTTGCTCCGGAGTGGGGCTGGGTGTGGCCGGCAAACCGCCGCCTGCTCTACAACCGCGCTTCGGCGAAGCCGGATGGCACTCCGTGGTCGGAGCGCAAGAAGTATGTGTGGTGGGATGCTGACAAAGGAAAGTGGGTTGGCGATGACGTGCCGGACTTCCCGGTTACTAAGGCCCCTGACTACAAGGCTCCGGTCGACGCCGTGGGGCCGGACGCCCTCGATGGCACCGATGCCTTCATCATGCAGGCTGATGGCCGCGGTTGGCTCTTTGCGCCGACCGGGCTTTCCGACGGCCCTTTGCCCACCCACTATGAGCCGCACGAGTCCCCGGTACACAATGTGCTGTACAAGCAGCAGCAGTCGCCGACGCGTCTGACTATTAAGCGTCCAGATAACCTGTCGCGTCCAGAGCCGGGCGAGCCGGGCGCGGAGGTTTTCCCGTTCGTCTTTTCTACGTATCGCCTCACGGAGATGTATACCTCGGGTGCGATGTCACGCCGTTTGCCGTATCTGGCGGAACTGCAGCCAGGCCTATTCTGCGAGGTTGATAAGGCCTTGGCAGAAAAGCGTGGGCTAGAAAATGGTCAGTGGGCCACGATCGTCTCGCCTCGCGGCGTGATTGAGGCGCAGGTCTTGGTCACTGACCGCATGCAGATGATGAAGATCAATGGTGAGGAGTTCCACCAAATCGGTTTGCCGTATCACTATGGCGAGTCCGATTCCACAGCCGTAGCTGGCGATGGTGCCAATGATTTGCTGGGCCTCACGCTGGAGCCGAACGTATTCATTCAGAATTCCAAGATTGGCGCCTGCGATATCCAGCCGGGGCGTCGTCCTCGTGGTGAGGCCCGTGTGGAGATGCTCAAGGAGTACCAGAAGCGTGCGCACCTGAATCTGGATTCCGGTAATGATCTGCTCACTGTGGATGATTCCTTCACTTATAACCCAGAGCCGCAGCAGCCCGTGGATGCGGACACGCCAGGCGAGAAGGGCGAGGAAAGCGAAGAAGGTAAGTAAATGACAAATCTACTGACCGAGAACGCGAGCCGGCACGGCTACGATAAGTACCGCCGCATGGCCTTTTTTACCGATACCTCCATTTGTATTGGTTGTAAGGCCTGCGAGGTGGCGTGCAAGGAGTGGAACCGCAATCCGGTAGAAGGCTATGACGTCACCGGCGATTCCTATGACAACACCGGTGCGCTGGGCGCTAATACTTGGCGGCACGTGGCCTTCGTGGAACAAAATAATGACCGTATCGAGCACGCCCGCGAGGAGGGAAAGAAGCTCATTTCTTTGGGCATGCCTTCGGTCGGGGCGCAGCCGCAAGAAGTTGATACCACTCCGCCAGATACCGATACCTTCCGGTGGCTGATGTCCTCGGATGTCTGCAAGCACTGCACGCATGCAGGTTGCCTTGATGTCTGTCCTACCGGCGCACTGTTTCGCACCGAATTTGGCACTGTGGTAGTGCAAGATGACGTGTGCAATGGCTGCGGGACATGCGTAGCCGGTTGCCCGTTCGGTGTCATTGAACGCCGCGATGATGGCGGTGTGGCGCTGAAATATGACAAGACCGCCACGGTGGATTACGTCGATAATTCCCATGCTGGCGTCAACGTGTTGAAAAAGCTCAAGCAGCTTGCCCCGCAAGGCCCGGACCATACACCGGGCGAGGCGATGCCGATCAAGAACTTGGGCGTGGCCCAGAAGTGCACTATGTGCTATGACCGCTTGAAGCAGGGCGAGCAGCCAGCGTGTTCTAAGACCTGCCCGACCGATTCCATCCAGTTTGGCCCTTATGAGGAGATGGTGGCAGCCGCCAAGGAACGCGTGCGGGTACTGCACGAGCAGGGGATTACCGAGGCCCGGCTTTATGGTGCTAATCAAGACGATGGTGTCGGTGGAACCGGATCCATCTTCTTGCTTTTGGATTCGCCAGAGGTCTATGGGCTTCCGCCTGATCCACGCGTGCCGACGGCGGATTTGCCGCAGATGTATAAGACCGCAGTGAAGGCTATCGGCGGTATGGCGCTGGCCGTGGCCGGTTCCTTCCTGATTGGGGGACGTAAATGAGCAACTTTGATGAGTACCGCCCGCCGCAGCCGGAGCGTCGTAACCGCTACCGGAAATTTGATGGCACCAAGCCTAAAAAGAAGCGCAAGCGCCCAGGCGCGGGCGCGCAGGATGGTTCCAAAGAAGAGCGCATGGCGCAGGATTTCGAGTTCTCGTCCTACTACGGCCGGCCAGTGGTTAAGGCGCCGCCGTGGGAATGGCCAATCGGTGCGTATCTCTTCTTGGGCGGCGTCAGTGGCGGATCAGGGCTTTTGGCCGCCGGCGCACAGGCCGTGGGCAATGCACCGCTGCGTCGTACCACCCGCCTTTCTGCCTTTGGCGCGGCGGCCGCGGGATCAGTCTTTTTGATTCTGGATTTGGGCCGCCCGGAGCGCGCGCTGAATATGTTCCGCGTCTTCAAGGTGACCTCGCCGATGTCTCTGGGATCGTGGATCCTGTCGGGCTTCGCGAGCGCGGCCGCGCTGCCGGCCGCAGCGGAAGTGGATGCAGCGACTGGACATAAGCTGCCCCTGCCTAAGTTCGTGCGCACGGCGCTGCAGAAAGCTGCTGGACCGGCAGGCGCAGTCGCGGGAGTGCTCGGCGGTCCGCTGGCGGGATATACCGCGGTATTGCTGTCGAATACCTCGAATCCGGTGTGGAATGACATGAAAAAGCACCTGCCGTATGTCTTTGTTTCCTCGGCAGCGGCGGCGTCATCAGGAATGGCTATGGTGACCACCCCGGTCGAGCACGCAGGTCCTGCCCGCGTGTCGGGCATGGCCGCCGCGGCCAGCGATCTAGCGGCGACCAAGGTCTTGGAAGAAGGCATGGAGCCGGAGCCGCGCCAGGCTCTGCACGAGGGAAAGCCGGGCACGCTGATGAAGGCTTCGGAATGCCTCATTGCGGCCGGTGGCGTGGGAAGCATGCTGGCTGCGGCCACAAAGTCCCGCGCGGTATCGGTGGCCGCGGGGCTATCGCTATTGGCAGGATCGGCGTGCACCCGCTTTGGTGTGCTCAACGCCGGCCTAGAAGCAGTGAAAAATCCGGAGACTACCATCGGCCCGCAAAAGCGCCGGGCGGAAAAGCGCCGGCGCGAGCAGGGTCTCGACCACGATGTGGTGAGCTCGGACTAGTCCACCTCCTGTAGGGCGGGAGCGAGTTCCGCGCCGATATCTTCCCTGCGTTGTTGCTCGGCTGCGGAGCAATAAAAGTGCCGGTCGGTGGACCCGAATGGGAGGGGAGCATGCGCTTGGCGATGCCCCCTCGGTTGCACACCCCATCAACCCCAGCGCGGCTAGGGGCGCTGGGGAGGAGAAAATTTAGGCCTTGATATAAGCATCGCCCGTGCGCTCGGTGGTGTGGCCGATGACGGGGTAGCCGGGGACCTCGCCGATGAGGAGGAGTCCGCCGGAAGTTTGGGCGTCGGCAAGCAGCACCAGCTCTTCCTCGCTCAAGGAGGTTTCCAGGTGTGGGCGTACCCAGTCGAGGTTGCGGCGGGAGCCACCGGGGATGAATCCTTCCGCCAAGGCCTCCTTCGCGCCGTCGATGGTGGGCACGGCGGAAAAGTCGAGCTCCGCGGCGATGCCAGAGGCGCGGCACATCTTATAAAGGTGGCCGAGCAGGCCGAAGCCGGTGACATCGGTGGCCGCACGCACGCCTGCCTCCACCGCGGCACGGGCGGCCTCGCGATTCAAGGTGGTCATGGAATCGACTGCGGCTTGGGATACCTCGCCGGTGGCCTTGTGTTTATTGTTGAGGATGCCTACGCCGATGGGCTTGGTGAGGGTAATGGGCAGGCCGGGCTCGGCGGCGTCGTTGCGCATGAGCTTTTCGGGCGCGACGATACCGGTGGCGGCCATGCCATAGAGTGGTTCAGGGGCGGTAATGGAATGGCCGCCGGTAACAGAGATGCCGGCTTCGGTGGCTACGTCCATGCCGCCGCGCAGGACCTCGCGTAGTACGTCCAGTCCGAGCTTTTCATTGGGCCAGCCTACGAGGTTGATGGCGGTAACGGGGGTGCCGCCCATGGCATAGACATCAGAAAGCGCGTTGGCCGCAGCCACTCGCCCCCAATCGTAGGGGTCATTGAGCATCGGGGTGAAAAAATCCGCGGTGGAAATAACTGCTAGACCATCCTGGATTTTGACTGCCGCAGCATCATCGCCATCATCTAGGCCCACCAGTACATTAGGGTCGGCCTTGCCTATCAGGCCCTCGACGGCAGACTCAAGCTGGCCAGCGGGAATCTTGCAGGCGCAACCGCCGCCTGCGGCGAAAGAGGTGAGCTTAATTTCTTCGGTCATAGCGCCATTTTACTCATCTCCAGAGAGTATCTGGCTGCAAAGCTAGGGCGGGAACCCGCTTGCGGCGGCGTGTGGCGATAGGACAGAGGGCGCCGAGGTTTCGCCTTCGAGGGGCTTGGTGGACGTAGGGATGACAGGTGTATTGGCGCCGGGGAATGCGCGTGTAAGGTGAGCACACGGAGGCGTACGTGTCCTGGTGGGCGCCCCGGTCTTCAAAACCGGTGAGGCCGAGCATCTCGGTCTGGCAGGTTCGATTCCTGTCCGTCTCCGCCATTCGCGCGCAAGGAGGAATGCCACAGTGCCCACGCCCACCCCTGCAGCCAGCCCCGATCCCCGTCGGAATATTCCCCGCATGGATGAGCTGCTCCAGCTGCCAGAAGTAGAAACCGCGCGACAGCGCCTTGCCGAGCACACCATTCGTGCAATTGTTCAGCGCACAGTTGCCCAAGCACGCCGCGGCGAGCTGCCTATCAACGATATCCCCACAGAAATTGCGCAACGCCTGGGGCAGCAGAGGGTGCATTCCCTGCGGCCGGTCATCAACGCCTCCGGCGTCATCATCCATACCAACTTAGGGCGCGCCCCTCTTCCGGGAGCCGCAGTAGAGGCCCTTCATGACGCCGCCTCTTATACCGACGTGGAAATGGACCTTGATTCTGGCAAGCGCTCGAAAAACCGCGGAGCTGGCGCCACGGCTGCGCTGCTTGCGGCCTGTCCCGGTGCAGAAGATGCCCTCGTGGTCAATAACGGCGCCAGTGCCTTGCTCTTGGCCACTGCCGCACTCGCCCCGGGCAAAGACGTCATCATTTCGCGCGGCGAACTTATTGAGATCGGTGCGGGCTTTCGTTTGCCGGAGCTCATCGAGTCTACGGCCACGCGCCTCAAGGAAGTCGGCGCGACTAATCGCACGCATCTGGCCGATTATGAGCGCGCGCTGGGGGAAAATACCGGCGCCATTTTGAAGGTGCACCCTTCTAACTTCCGCATTGAGGGCTTTACCTCCGCAGTCGGCGTGGATGAGCTGCACCGCCTAGCAGCGCAGCACCATACGCGGCTCATTGTGGACCTGGGTTCTGGTTTACTAAATCATGATCCCGCGCTGCCAGAGGAACCAGATATTCAGGCCCAGCTGCGCGCCGGCGCCGATATCGTCATTGCCTCCGGCGATAAGCTACTCGGCGGCCCGCAGGCAGGAATTTTGCTCGGTACCAAGGAGGCGATTGCTGCGGTGAAAAAGCACCCACTTGCGCGCGCCGTGCGTATAGACAAGCTGCGCCTCAACGCCTTGGAGGCTGCCATTTCCACGCCTTCGAATGCGGTGCAAGATGCATTGCATCTGGACAGGGAGACCCATCGCGCGCGCACGGAAGCGATAGCGGAGGCAGTCGGTGCGCGCGTAGTGCCCCACGATGGCCGCGTAGGCGGTGGCGGGGCGCCCGAATACCCGCTACCCGGTTATGCAGTTAGCCTGCCAGAACACTTTGCGGACGCGCTTCGCCACCACGAACCACCGGTGGTAGCCCGGGTGCATCAGGGCAACTGCTTAGTGGATATACGCTGCGTTCCCGCAGACCAAGACGCCGTGGTCATTGCCGCGATTAAGGCGGTGGGCTAGGTGTACGTCGTTGCTACCGCCGGCCATGTAGACCATGGCAAGTCCACCTTGGTGCGCGCACTTACGGAGATGGACCCGGACCGGTGGGAAGAAGAGAAGCGCCGCGGGCTCACCATTGACCTAGGATTTGCCTGGACCACCTTGCCCTCTGGTGCAGATGTGGCTTTCGTGGACGTGCCCGGCCATGAAAAATTCTTGGGCAATATGCTTGCCGGCGTGGGCCCAGCCCCAGTGGTCCTTTTCGTGGTGGCAGCTGATGAGGGGTGGCAAGCCCAGTCCACCGATCATCGCGATGCCTTGCGGGCACTGGGCGTAGAGCATGGCATTATCGCTCTTACCCGCAGCGACCGCGCCACCGTAGATCGCACCGCCGAGATCCGTGCGGAGCTGGCAGATACCCCGCTTGCCGACGCCCCCATTATCCCCGTCTCCGCCCCCACCGGCGAAGGCATTGCAGAGCTGCTGCGGGCGCTGGATGATGTGCTAGCCGAGGTACCTGCTCCCGATCCTAAGGCTCCAGTGCGCCTGTGGGTCGACCGTGCGTTTAGCGTAAAGGGAGCGGGCACCGTGGTCACCGGAACACTCGCCGCGGGCAGCTTGCGCGTAGGCGATAGCCTGCAGGTGGTGACAGCTGAGGGCGAAAAGACGGTGGAGATTCGGGGACTGCACAGCGAGAATCGCGCACAGGAATCCCTTGGCCCTGTCACCCGCGCGGCCGTCAACCTGCGGGGAGTAGATGCCGCCGAGATTCATCGCGGCGACGTAGTGCTGAGCCCAGGCGCATGGCGACTGGTGGAGCACCTCGATATTCGCCGCACCTTTGGCGCCGAGCTCGATGGGCTGCCGGATAACCTCGTCGTCCATACCGGCACCGCCGGGGTAGAGGGCCACTTGCGGCCCCTTTCGCCCGAGTTCGCGCGCCTTAGCTTGGCTCATCCGCTGCCCCTTCAGCTCCTCGACCGCTTCGTCGTCCGCAGCCCCGGCGGTCGCCACGTCGTCGCCGGGGTAGAAGCAGTAGATCTTCGCCCGCCGGAACTTAACCGTCGCGGTGCCGCCCGCCGTCGCGCAGAAGAACTCAGCGCGCAGGAGTCATTTAGGGATCCTGCATCCTATCTGCGGCGCGTCGGCTACGCCCGCTTAGATGACCTCGCCCGCGATGGCTTCGATACTGCCGCGCCACCCGCAGGCATCATTGCCTTCCGTGAGTGGTGGATAGCCGCTTCCCAGGTAACACGGTGGAAGGAAGCACTCAACGATGCTCTGCATGCCCACGCTGCCGCATATCCCTTGGCACCGGGAATGCCTCGCAAGGCGGCCATGGATGCCCTCGGCATGCGCGACGAAGGATTGCTAGGGCTTGCGATCGCCGCTGCGAAGGCAGAAAGCAGTGAGGGAGTGCTTCGTCTGCCTGGGCAACGGGTGGATCTCGGCGCGGCTGAGCAGGGCATTGCTGTTATCGAGAAGAGACTTAAAGCGTCACCCTTTGCGGCACCAGAGGCAGATGATTTAGCGGAGCTGGGTCTGGGTACCAAGTCGCTTGCTGCCGCTGAGCGCGCCGGGCGCCTGTTGCGTCTTCAGCACAGCATCGTGCTTTTGCCCTCGGCACCAGAGGAAGCGCGTCGGTACTTGGCCGAGCTGGAACAGCCCTTCACGCTTTCTGCTGCCCGCCGGGCCTTGGGGACGACGCGACGGGTAGCCATTCCGCTCCTGGAATATTTAGATGCCCAGCGGATTACTCGCCGCGGGGAGGGAGGCTGCAGAACCTTGCGCTAGCAAGGACACTTTGGCGGGGCCGGTAGCTATTTGCGGTGGTTTCCTCCGCGGTGGTGGGAAGTCTCGCGTGCTACGCGCCGAGCCCGCACGCGCGCGGATTCGGAAGAATAACGGCCTGGTTCCTCGGCTACCGGGAGCACGCGCCAACTAAAACTCTGCTCGCCTGGGACAGAGGAGACCAATTCTGCAAGCTTGGCGCTGGCTTTAGGCGGCGTGGCCGAGTGAGCAGTTTGTTGTGGCGAAGCCGTCTGGGAAGGCGCAGCGGGTGCGGCTGGCTGCGCGTGCGGTCCTTGCGGACGACGCGAGCCCGTGGGAAGTGCAGTGACGATGGTCTCGCCGGATACTGTGTGATCCCAGACTTCGGGCTGTGTGGGCATGGATGCAGGTGCGGCGGCAGGAATTGCAGGTTGGGGAGCAGGCACGCGCAATGGTGGGACGGCGGGGGAGAAGATTTCCTCGGTGGTGGCCGTATCAGCGGGGATATCGACTGCAAGCATGCCGTGGCTCGTGTAGGCACGGGCGGACAGCCCCGCTCCGGAGGCACTAGCAGCCTCGAATGCGGCACGCAGACCAGGCAGCGAGGCGATATCGCCGCAGGGGCCGAGAACCATATCGTCGCAGGTAGCTACAGCCGTGCCGGAAAGGTCTTCCAGGGTAACGAAGAATTGTTGCGTACCCATGCACTGAAGCTGGGGGGAGGAAATGTCGCCGGCGGCGACGTCGATAAGCACGCCTCGTCCACCGGCTAGCAGCGCGGTTCCTTGGGGCTGGTCATTGACCGGAACCATCCACGGCCACAAGCCGAGGGACACGGCAACCTCCACCTTGCCGTCTACTACTTCCACTGTGGCACTAGTCTGTGGCTGGGAAAACGAGTTTTTCAAACGCTCTAGGGCGGGATATTCCGCGGCTTCTACCTCATCCAAAAAACCTAAAAAGCCGAAGTCTGAGCGGATGCGCCAGCCGTTGGTGTAGGTATCGGGCTCTAGGGAGACATCGACAAGCGCTGCGTGCTCGGCCACGCCGGGGATGCTCAACGCGGTGCCCAGCACGGGGTGCTCAAGGACTGCGACATGCTCCACGCCGAAGTAACTAGTCGCGAGCGGGTAAAGCGCCATAGAAAGTCACTCCCAAGGTTTAAGGCCGGTAAACAATGCTGGACCTATTTTACGCATATGGGGGTAAGGCTGATGCCAGCTTTATATCCAGCGAGTTTTTATTAATGTGTAGACAGCTCTTTCAAAGTGACGCCTGAAAATAGAATAGGAGTAGAACCATCTCTTCTTCACCGTCTTCTTCATCCCGCCCTGTGCGCGGGGTAAATAGCTCGGAAGAAAGTAAAAAACGCACCCGTAACGCCAAGCGCATTCTCAAAGACATTATGTACCCGCATAATATCCACCCTGCGCTGGTGCCGGGCGTTTCCATTGAGGATCAGAAGGTTAAATATGGAGTGGATAAGCCGATCCTTGTGGCGGTCGGCGGCCTGGTCATGGCCTTCGTCATTTGGGGTGTGGTTGCGCCCGAGCAAGTCTTTGATGCCTCTTCGGCCGCGCTGGATTGGGTAATGCGCAACTTGGGTTGGATTTTTACTGCCTTGGCTACGTTCCTGATGTTTTTGCTCCTCATCTTGGCCTTTTCCAAGTACGGAAAGATTCCACTGGGGCTCGATGGGGAGAAGCCAGAGTTTTCCACGGTGAGCTGGGCTGCGATGCTCTTTGGTGCTGGCATTGGTATCGGCATTATTTTCTTCGGCCCCTTCGAACCGCTGAGCTACTACCTTTCGCCGCGGCCAGGCGCGTACGAGGCAGCTAGCGATAAAGCCGTGCTTGGGGCAATGGCTCAGGCCGCAATGCACTGGGGATTTAATGCTTGGGCAATCTATGCCATCGTGGGCTTGTGCGTGGCCTATGTGTCTTTCCGCCGCGGCCGCGTTCCCCTGATGAGTTCCATTTTGATGCCGCTTTTTGGCAATCGTTCTACGGATTCCCTGCCGGCGCGCATCATCGACGGCCTGGCCATTATTGCCACGCTCTTTGGTACCGCCGCGACCTTGGGCATTGGTGCGCTGCAGATCGGCCGCGGCGTGGAATTGGTTAGCGGCTGGTCCACCACCGGCAATACTGCGGCGCTGATCATTATCGTGGTGCTGTCTATCGGCACGATTTTTTCGGCCGTTTCGGGCGTGGCTAAGGGCATTCGTTGGCTCTCAAATATCAACCTGGTGCTAGCGCTTGCGCTGGCGCTGTTCTTCTTCGTGGTAGGTCCCACCGCTTTCTTGATCAACATGTTGCCGGCAGTGGTGATTGAGTATCTCGATGAAATGCCGCAGATGCTCTCTGCCAATATGGGCGAGGGCGAAGATATGGTGGCATTCCTCTCCTCATGGACCACCTTCTACTGGGCTTGGTGGGTATCGTGGTCACCGTTTGTGGGTGTTTTCGTAGCCAAGATTTCGCGCGGGCGTACCATCCGCCAATTCGTGCTTGGCGTGCTGCTTATTCCATCGGCCATCATTGTTGCTGCCTTTACCATTCTTGGTGGCACCACCATTTGGCTGCAGCGCCGCGATGGCGATATCGCCCCGGACGGCACTATTGACTCTATGCCGGCGGCAGAAGATATCTTCTTTAAGGTCCTGGACCATTTCCCAGGTGCGGAGTGGATGGCACCCATTGTCATTCTCATGCTGGTTGTCTTCTTCATTACCACGGCGGACTCCGCATCCATTGTGAACTCGCAGCTCACGCAGCGGGGTAACCCCAAGCCAAACCCTATTGTTACCGTCTTTTGGGTGGTGTGCATGGCCGGCATCGCCGTGGTCATTTTGCTCGCTGGCGGACGCAATGCGCTGCAGGGCCTGCAGAATCTTATTACGATTACCTCTCTGCCATTTGCGGTCATCATTGTGCTTATGTGTATCGCGCTGGTGCGCGAGCTGCGCCATGATCCAATCTCTATCCGTCACTTCTACGAGGATGAGGCGGTTTCTAATGCGATTGTGCGTGGCGTGCGCGATTATGGCGATAATTTTGCCTTGTCCATTGAACCGACGGAGGGGGACTATGCAACGGGCGCGCACTTTAACTCCACTGCAGCAGAGGTGACCGATTGGTACGCGCGCACGGACGAGGAAGGCCACGCTGTGGGCTATGACTACGAGACAGGCGAGTACGTGGATAATGATCCTTCTATCAAGAATGGCGAATTTATCTCTCCTGTGCCTGAGGACAAAGATGAGGGTTAATACCTGATAATTATTATCAGGTAGGGTGCCAGCTATGACTCTTAGTACTTTTGCTTTCGCCTTCGCCTTGGTGCTGCTTTCGGGGCTATCGACCTCGATTGGCGGAGCCTTGGCGGTGGGAAAGCGCCAGCCGGGCCCGGCTTTCATGGCTGCAGCCCTAGGTCTTTCGGCCGGGGTCATGCTCTACGTCTCCTTCATGGAGATTCTCCCCGAAGGCATGTCCCAGCTTTCCGACGCCCTCGGGGGAGAAACCGCTGGCACCTGGGCCGCCGTCGGTGCCTTCTTTGCTGGCATTGCCGTTATCGCCATCATTGACCGGCTCGTGCCGGAAGAGATCAATCCCCATGAGCCGGCTACGACGGCTGAAGAAGCCCGCCGCAAAAAGCTGATGAAAACTGGCGTATTTACCGCCTGTGCGCTGGGGCTGCACAATTTCCCCGAGGGGTTTGCGACCTTCCTATCCGGCCTGGAATCTAAGGAAATCGCGGTGCCGGTGGCGGTGGCAATCGCCATTCACAATATCCCAGAAGGCATCGCGGTGGCCGTCCCGCTGCGGGAGGCAACCGGATCACGCACGAAGGCCTTTTGGTGGGCCACCTTGTCTGGACTGGCAGAGCCGATTGGCGCACTCATTGGTTTCGGCCTTCTCATGCCGGTTATTGGGCCGGCCACGATGGGAATCAGCTTCGCCGCCATCGCCGGCATCATGGTCTTTATCTCACTGGATGAGCTTTTGCCCACCGCCGAAGAAACCGGCGAGCATCACCATGCCATTTATGGCCTGATCGCCGGCATGGCCGTAATGGCGGTATCGCTCATGCTATTTATGTAGCTGCTGGGCTGTGGTGATTTAAGCCTAAGCCTCCGCCTGCTTGGCAGAGGAGGCCGAGGACTCGCCAAAGGAGGCCTTGACCGCCATGACGATGGTGGCGATGACCGTGCCGAGAACCAGTCCGCAAACCATGGACATGCCGGTCTCTGCCAGCCAAGCCAGGGCGCCATTAGAAATCTTTTCGGTCACGGAAACGATGAATTCGTGCGGCTGATTCATGCCGAATTCGTGCAGGCCCTTGACCACGATATGGCCGCCGACCCATAGCATCGCGGCGGTGCCGATGATGCCGATAATATCGAGCACAATGGGCATGCCTTTGACAAGCGCGTTGCCCACCGTGGACTTGCCATTGTGGCGCTCATTTAAAGCCATGCCAATATCGTCCATCTTGACCAATAGGCCCACGGCGCCGTAGACACCCAAGGTCAATAAGATGCCGACGAAAATGAGGGCCCCGAGTCGCATCCAGAACGGCTGGTCGATGACCTCGTTCAAGGAAATGACCATGATTTCAGACGACAAGATGAGGTCAGTGGTAATCGCGGACTTGACCAAGCTGTCTTCGGCGTCGGCACCCTTTTCCTGGACTGATTCGGTTTCTTTTTCTCGGTGGGGAAGAAGGTGGTGCAAGATCTTCTCGGCACCCTCGAAGCAAAGGTAGGTACCGCCGCACATCAAGATAGGCGTGAGTGCCCACGGCGCGATCCAGGAGAGGATCATCGCGATGGGCAAGATGATAACGAGCTTATTGATAAGCGAGCCCTTGGTGATGCGCCAAATCATCGGCAGCTCGCGCTGCGGCTTAATACCTTCGACGTATTGCGGGGTTACCGCGGCATCATCGACTACAACACCAGCGGCTTTCACCGAGGTCTTGCCCGCGAGTGCGGCCACATCGTCAACGCTGGAAGCTGCGGAGCGGGCGATCAAAGCGACGTCGTCAAGCAGCGCAAATAGGCCACCGGCCATAGATTATCCTTCTGGGGTTAGGGTAATGTCATCGGACCACGTCAAGTTTATCCCTTGATGTGCCAACCAAGCCATCGCATCGTCACCGCTGCGAGTAATGCCTTCCACTGCGGTTAGGGTGGTGTCGATCGCTTTTTCTGCCTCCTCGGCAGTAATCAAGCCAGCGGAGGTGGCGGCAGAGAGCTCATCAATATCGAGGACGGAAATGGGCTCGTCGCGCGTTGCGACCAGGTCCACATAAAGATCGCGGGTGGTCCAGAGCGCACCATCGCGCTGGATTTCGGCAACGTCGATATAAAAATCTTGGTGGACGTCTACGCCCGGACGGAAGTGAAAGATATTGGCACGCAGGTTAAGGCCGGGTAGCAGCCACGATTCTAGGTAACCAAAGCGTGGGTGATCGGCGCCGCGGGCCATGTACAGACCAAACTCGGTTTCGGTGTAGGTATCGACCTCGCGCAGGAAACCTTTGGGGTCGGTATTGGTGTAATCGATGGTATTAAAGGTCTCGCGCTTGACCGGATGGAGGTCCACCGCCATCTACTTCACCTCAAGGAAAGCGGCAGTGGGGGCGAATTTGCAGTGGGACTCTTGGGTATTAACGCCGCCGGATAGAAGCGCGATAACGGTGCCTTTGCCGGTCTGGGCGGTGCCGGACAAGGTGGTGGGGCCATCCTGGTTGATGCCATTGTTATTCAGCGGGGTGATGCCGCTGCGCAGGGTATCTAGGTTGAACCACTGCACATTCATTCCGCCCTGCTCGCGCGCGGCCGGAGGGGTGCCAAGAGCGGTAAAGAGGAAGACGGTCTCGCCGGGTTGTGCACCAGGTGCTGGCATTTCCGTGGGGCCAGGTACGGCAATGGCCGAGCCCATGGCATCGCTGGTGCCGCCGATGCAATGTGCGGAGACCGTGGGCCAATAAAACTGGCGGAAATTCGGGTTATTGCCCTCCGGCATAGCCACGCCGCCCTTGCCATCGCCGCCGCCGGCGAAGAACGCGAGGCCCGAGAGAATAGCGTTGCGAACATCCTCGGGAATCCAAGGTTGTGCCGCAAAAGCGCGGATGCGGTCCTGGGTTTCCTGATTGGGGCGGCCGAGCTCGTCCAGCGGGCTATGGGTCGATGCCTGCTGCACTAAGGAAGAAAGATCCGGTGCGGATGCCTGCGCAGGGGCGACGAGCGGAGAGGCGAGGCCGATGAGCGCGGCCGTGGCAGCGGCGATATAACCGGTACGGCCGGACAGGCGCCAAGTGGTGCGGGCGTGGCTCACGTTATCAATTCCTTGGGTGCGGTCTCGGGAAAGGGAGTTAAACCCCAGTTGTCACATTTGTAACAATATTACCTACAGTAACGATAGTGATGGCAAGGACAGTGTCAAGTATTTTGGCAATCTATAAGAATTCTCGCTCTCCCTATACGGTGCGTTACGGGGTAAAGCCATCCCCAATGCTGCACTTGGCCCTTTAAGGGGGTATCGTGGGAGCTCGTTCAAGATCAAATTCGCGCGCGCAAGCGCTGTAGATCCTCCGAAGGAGAACCCCACTAGTGAGTAATACCGAGTTCCGTAATGTTGCCATCGTCGCGCACGTTGACCATGGCAAGACCACCCTGGTCAACGGCATGCTGGAGCAGTCCGGCGCCTTTGGTGACCACGGTGAACACACGGACCGCGTCATGGACTCCAATGATCAGGAGCGCGAGCGCGGCATTACCATTCTGGCCAAGAACACGGCCATTCACCGCAAGGGCCTAGGCAAGGACGGCCAGGACCTTATCATCAACGTTATCGACACCCCAGGCCACGCCGACTTCGGTGGCGAGGTCGAGCGCGGTATTTCCATGGTGGATGGCGTCGTCTTGCTCGTCGATGCCTCCGAGGGACCGCTGCCGCAGACCCGCTTCGTGCTCACCAAGGCACTGGAAGCCAAGCTGCCGGTTATCATCTGCGTGAACAAGACTGACCGCCCGGATGCCCGCATCGACGAGGTTGTCTCCGAGTCCCAGGACCTCCTGCTGGAAATCGCCGCCGGCCTGGAGGATGAGGAAGCTGCAGCCGCCGCCGAGGAGCTGCTGGACCTGCCGGTTCTCTACGCTTCCGGCCGCGCCGGCGTTGCCTCCACCGAGAACCCAGGCGATGGCAACGTCCCTGCGGGCGAGGATCTGCAGCCGCTTTTCGACGTCATCTATAACGTCCTCCCAGAGCCTTCCGCTACCGTCGACGCCCCACTGCAGGCGCACGTGACCAACCTGGACGCCTCCGACTTCCTAGGCCGTATCGCGCTGCTGCGTATCTACGCCGGCCGCATTAAGAAGGGCCAGCAGGTGGCCTGGATCCACTACGACGAGGATGGCAACCAGCACACCAAGACCGTGAAGGTCGCCGAGCTGCTGCGCACCGTCGGCTTCGAGCGTCAGCCGGCCGAGGAAGCCATCGCCGGTGACATCGTGGCTATCTCCGGCATTTCTGACGTCATGATTGGTGACACCATCGCCGATCCGGAGCACCCTGAGGCTTTGCCGCGCATCACCGTAGACGAGCCGGCCATCTCCATGACCATCGGCGTGAACACCTCCCCGATGGCAGGCCAGGGCGGCGGCGATAAGCTCACCGCGCGTATGGTCAAGGCCCGCTTGGAGCAAGAGCTCATCGGTAACGTTTCCCTGCGCGTGCTGCCCACCGAGCGCCCCGACGCTTGGGAGGTACAGGGCCGTGGCGAGATGGCGCTGTCCGTGCTGATTGAGTCCATGCGTCGCGAAGGCTTCGAGCTGACGATTGGCAAGCCGCAGGTTGTGACCAAGGAAATCGACGGCAAGACCTACGAGCCATACGAGATCCTCACCATTGACTCCCCGTCCGAGCACCAAGGTGCTATCACCCAGCTGCTGGCCGCCCGCAAGGGCCAGATGCAGGCCATGGATGTGCGCGAGGGCGACTGGGTACGCATGATCTTCCGCGTTCCTGCCCGTGGCCTCATCGGCTTCCGCACCCAGTTCATGACCGAGACCCGCGGTGCCGGTATCGCTAACTCCATCTCTGACGGCCTGGATGTCTGGGCCGGCGATATCAAGTCCCGCCCGACCGGTTCCCTGGTGGCTGACCGCACCGGCCAGATCACCCAGTACGCGCTGACGCAGTTGGCTGACCGCGGCAACTTCTTCGTCGAGCCGGGCGCCGAGGCTTATGAGGGCATGGTCGTTGGCGCCAATAACCGTGATGAGGATATTGACATCAACATCACCAAGGAAAAGAAGCTGACCAATATGCGCTCCGCTACTGCGGAGGCCACGGTCACCCTGGCCAAGGCACACACCCTTTCCTTGGAAGAAGCACTGGAATTCTGTGGCAACGACGAGTGCGTCGAGGTCGCCCCGGACGTCCTGCGCGTGCGCAAGGTAGAGCTTTCCGCTACCGACCGCAAGCGTGCGGCTGCTCGCGCGAAGCAGATGAATAAGTAGTGAGCACCGCCTTAGGTGGTAGTGATTGCCGCTGAAGTGGCAACCACTGCCGCTACTGCTGCCGCCTCCTCTACTACGGCCTTAACCGCTGAGGAGGCGGTTTTGTCATATGTCACCTCCTTTTTGATCTCCTGAATGCGTGCCCGCATTTCCCGTCGCTTCATACCCTCCGCATCATTTTTGAGCAGAGTATAGGCACCGGAGACTTCGCGGAGGATATCGAGGATGATGACGTCATTAACCTCGGCTGGACGTTGTGCTTCCAGCACCGCGACCAGCCGCTCGCGCAGTTGGTGCTCTAATTCCAAGTCCGTCATGATGTAGCGGTCGCCGCCCCATTGCCACCACTTGGCTTTTTCTATGTCGAGCTGGCCATTCGCGTGGAAATCCAAGGCGATGATTTCCCGTGGGGTAAACCAAGAAGCTTCCAAGAGCTCCTTCGTACTGGCGGTCTTGTGCTGCTGTAACTCCTCCCATGCCCAGGCCAAAACTGGGTTCTTTGGGCGCTGGGTGGTAGTTACTACCTTTTTCTTTTCCGCAAGTTCGACGTGCCCGCCCAGCAGTAGGTCCGCGAGGACGGTAGCGCGTAGGGCGGCCTCATTATTGGACACCCAGTCTTCTTTCTTGCCATTGTCTTTAGTTAATAGCAGGAACATTTCTTGGCAAATCAGCATGGTGCCTCCCTCAAAGTTGCGGTCTGAGCCTGAGTCTAGCGCCGAATATCTTCGTTCCGGCGGGGTAGAGGGACTAAAGTAGTCCGCGATGAAAAAGAATCCGGCTTCAACAAGGCGCGCGGCGTCGGCAATGGCGGCGGTGCTGAGCGCCGCTAGCCTTGTTTTCTTAAGCGCTTGCGCGGCTAACCCTGGCCCTCCACCGGTGGTGGAGGATAATGCCTCCGCGCTGCAAGAGGATCAGGCCACCACCACTGCAAAACAGCAAGAAGAGCCACCCCAAGACACCGATTCCGCCAAGCGTCCTACTATCTCAGTGGGCGTAGATCCCTTGCGCGCGGGATTAAACCCGCACTTGGTGGCCAATAATTCCGAGCTGGTGGACCAGATTGCGGAACTGGTGTTGCCTTCAACCTTCCACGGCGGTCAGAGGGACGCCGATATCCTGGAATCCGCCGCCGAGGTAAATGCCCCCAAGGGGGTAGCGCAGCGAGTGCGCTACGTTATTGCTTCACCTGCGCAGTGGTCAGATGGTACGCCTATCTCTGGCGCGGACTTTAGCTACTTGTGGAAGCAGATGACCACGACCGCCGGTGTACGAGATCCCGCTGGCTACCACGCCATCTCGGCCGTGAATACCTCTGATGGTGGTCGCGTAGTCACGGTGGATTTTTCCCAGAAGGTTAAGGACTGGCACCTGCTCTTCCATAACCTACTGCCTTCGCACTTATTGCAAGATGATAATTTCGGCTCCGCATTAGCGGATAAGATTCCGGCATCGGCCGGACGCTTCCTTGTCGATAGCGTGGACCGCGGCCGCGGAGTCATTACCTTGAACCGAAATGATCGGTTCTGGGGCGCTAATCCGGCCCAAGTGGATGTCATCCAGCTCAGTGAGGTGCGCGATAGCACCCAAGCGCTGAATATGCTGCGCTCCGGACAGATCGGATTCGCGGACTTTACTCCGGACCAAACCTCAGAGGAGGCGTTGGGTCTTTTAGGACATGTCTCTGAAAAAGCACTTACTCGCCCACGCCAATTGCGCCTGCATATGTCTACTGCAGAAGGCGCATTGGAAGAAAGGGCAGAGCGCCGCGGATTAGCCTCACTGATTGATACGGATCAGGTCGCCCGCTTGGCCACCGGCCGCGCTTCCAATCTGGAGCCCGGACATAACCCTATAAGCAAAGACACGGATCTTACTGCGTTGCGCGCACGCGCCAGCAAAAAACCGATTCGCTTTGCGGTAGATCCTACTAGCCCCACTGCCTTGGCCGCGGCAAATACCCTCTACGATGTTCTGGAAGCCCACGGGATAGATGCCGAGGTGGTTTCCGAGCGCCTGACCACAATAACCTCCAAGCTTTTGCCAGAAGGCGATGTGGATGCCGTGGTTACTTGGGAAGATATCTCCTTGAACTCGTTGGCCGCGGCAAATATCTTTAGCTGCGATAATAAACAACCACTGGCAGGCGATTTGTCCGGAATCTGTCCGGAGAATGCGGACGAGATTCGCGAGGAAATCTTGTCCGGGACCATGAGCCCGAAGGAGGCGCTCGGCCGCATTCGAGAAGTGAACTCTAAAGAAGCGCTCTACGTGCCGTTGATGGATGAGACGCGTATCCACGCGCTCGGGAAGGGTATTGTAGGCCCCGGCCAAAGCATTGATGATTGGGACGGGGGTCTTATCACCGCGCCCCGCTGGAGGATAGATGAAGACTAAGGATTTAACCGGCTATCGCGTGGTGGCAGTCCATGCCCACCCGGATGATGAAACCCTTTTTATGGGCGGTACCCTGGCGAGCCTCGCCGCACGCGGCGCCGAGGTCACCGTTATTACGCTCACCTTGGGCGAGGACGGCGAGGTTATTGGTGAGCCCTATCAGGGTCTGGCCGATCATGATCAGCTCGGCGGCTTTCGCGCTCGCGAATTGGCTAACGCACTGGAGGCTCTTGGAGTAAAGGGAATCCAGTTGGGCGGCTTCGGTCACTTCCGTGACTCCGGCATGGCGGGCTCACCCTCGCACGAAAATTCGCGCGCGCTGGTCAATCGTATCGATGAGGCTGCCGATTCCCTCGGTGACGAGCTCGAAGCAATTGACCCCCACGCCATTTTGACCTACGGGCCCGATGGCGGATATGGCCACCCGGATCACATTGCGGTACATAAGGTGGTGATGAAGGCGGCGTCGCCAAGCGTGCGCATTTGGTACGGCATTTTTGAACGCGCCGCTAACTACGCCGGCCTGGAAACCCTCGATGCCCCATCTGGATGGACCAAGCCCAGCCAGGACTACTTGGACAATTTCACCAACGAGGGGGCTGATGTCACTGTCGCTCTCTCTGATGCCGCCCTGGACGCGAAGCGCCGCGCCATGCGCGCTCACGCCTCCCAAATTTGGTTGGCCGATGGCTCCACCACCCGCACCAATCCCGCGTCCGCTGTGGCCGCGCTCCATGAACCTCAGCGTGTACCCGGCGCCTTTGGCCTGTCCAATCTGCTAGTTATGCCGCTGCTGCCTGCCGAATACTTCCAACTGGGTCAAGGCGAGCCGGCCGATGATTTGCTCGGTGGGCTGTGATGCGCACGGATTTTAGCCGCGGCGAGCAGGTAACCGGCCTGGTGTGGTTGGCTATTGGCGCGTTGCTTTCGGTATTTCTCGAGGTCATTTATCTCACCGCCCGCATCCCGCTATCGAATGGGGCGAGCGTAGCCTTTCCCATTACGATTGTGATTGCGTGGTGGTTCAACTCCGTGCTCACCCGCACCGCCCGCTTGTGGAGCCGGACGCCGGTAGTCAGCGCCATCCCGCTCATCGTCTGGTGCCTGGGCTTTTTTGCCTTCATGCTCCTCGTGCCGATGACAGGAGACATGCTCTTGGCCAATAATATTCTCAGCCTGCTCCTGCTTTTGGCCGGTATAGGCGGGGGCGTTTGGCCATTTTTCAAGCAGAAGTGACATACTGTTAAACATCCCAAATCCGAGACATCAGGAAGTTTCAAGGAATCTCCATGACTTATACGATCGCACAGCCTTGCGTTGACATAATGGACCGCAGCTGCGTTGAGGAATGCCCTGTTGACTGCATCTACGAGGGCAAGCGCATGCTCTACATCCACCCGGATGAGTGCGTGGACTGCGGCGCCTGCGAGCCGGCTTGCCCGGTCGAGGCCATCTTCTACGAGGATGACGTTCCCGATGAGTGGCTGGACTACAACGACGCCAACGCAGCCTTCTTCGATGACTTGGGCTCCCCAGGCGGAGCGGCGGCCCTTGGGCCACAGGACTTTGACGTCCCGATGATTGCCGCGCTTCCACCACAGAATCAGGAGTAAGACATGGCACGCACACCGCTAGGAAAGACGCTTCCAGACTTCCCCTGGGATTCGCTGGCCGGCGCCAAGAAGAAGGCCCAGGCCCATCCAGGTGGAATCGTTGACCTCTCGGTGGGCAACCCCGTTGACCCAGTAGCCCCAGGCGTGCAGCTTGCGTTGACCGCAGCCGCGCAGGCCTCCGGCTACCCGCAGACCGCCGGCACCCCGGAGCTGCGCGAGGCCATCGCCGCCGCGCTAACCCGCCGCTACAATATGCAGGTCGATCGCGTACTGCCGGTGGTTGGTACCAAGGAAGCCATCGCCTGGCTGCCCACACTTTTGGGCATGCGCGGCGAGACCGTCGCCTTCCCCTCGGTGGCTTATCCCACCTACGAGGTGGGCGCGCTGCTTGCCGGAGCGACTCCGCTGCGCGCGGATTCTGATTTCCACGACGCCTCTTTAGTCTTTTTGAACTCGCCTTCCAATCCCACGGGCCGTGTGCTCGGGGTGGAGGAGCTGCGTCGCATCGTGGCGTGGGCGCGCGAGACCGGCGCCATCATCGCCTCCGATGAGTGCTATATGAGCTTGGGCTGGAATGACGATAATCCGCCGGTGTCCATCCTCGATCCGCGCGTGACCGATGGAGATAACACCGGGCTGATTGCCATGCATTCGCTATCCAAGACCGCGAATATGGCTTCCTACCGCGCCGGCTTCTTCGCGGGCGATAACGACCTCATCGACGAGCTGCTACTGCTGCGCAAGCACGCCGGCCTCATCGTTCCAGGGCCCATTCAGGCCGCCATGGTCGCCGCGCTTAACGACGACGACACCGAGACGCTTCAGCGCAACCGCTACGCCTCCCGTCGCGCGGTGCTCATGCACGCGCTTATCGACGCCGGCTTTACCATCGACCACTCCGATGCCGGCATGTACCTCTGGGCCACCCGCGGCGAGAATTGCCGCGAGACCATCGACTGGCTTGCCGAGCGAGGTATCCTCGCCGCCCCTGGTGACTTCTATGGCCCAGCAGGCGAGAAGCACGTGCGCATTGGTCTCAACGGCACCGATGAGCGCATCGATGTTGCAGTAGACCGCCTCGCCGGTGCCTAATTCCGGCAGGCCTCCCGCACGCGAGGGCATATCCCCGCGCAAGACGGTCCTGCGCGGCCACGTGCCCGAAAAAGGGGAGTACTTCGCCGCTCGCGCCGGCGATTCTCCCTATCCACCTGGGGCTTTGCTGCCGGCTGGGGCCGAGCTGCCGCGTCCCGTGCCGGCCTGGTATCACCCCACTGTGCCTGCCGAGCGCCCCATTCCTTTCGACTACTCAGTCATCTACGCCGACCGCGACCTCATCGTGGCCGATAAGCCGCACTTTCTGCCCACGACCACCAATGGCCGATTACAACGCGAAACGCTGCAAACCCGCCTGCGCGTAGATTTTGGCGACGACGATATCGTGCCGCTGCATCGCCTAGACCGCCTGACGGCCGGCCTTGTGCTTTGCTCTCGCAATCCCGCCACACGCGCCGCTTACCAGGGCATCTTTGGCAAGGGGAGTGCGGTGAAGAGGTATCGGGGCGTCGTCAAGCGGCCGCTTTATGTGGATCGGGAAATCACCCTGCACATGCACAAGCCCCGCGGCTCGCGCCAGGTGCTCGTTGCTTCCGATGGCACGCCCACCTCTACGTATGTGCGCGCCGCCGGCCGGGAGGTGACCATGTGGCCGCGCACCGGCCATACCCACCAACTGCGCGTGCTGCTTAATCATCTGGGGCACCCGCTTCTCGGGGACGACACGTACCCCGCCCCGCGCAAGCTCGACCTCTATGATTTTCGCGCCCCGCTCGCCCTACTCCATGAGGCTATCTCTTTTATAGATCCTCTATCACAATCCGAGCGTCAATTTTTCAGTTCGCAGGACTTAAGAACTACAATCGAGTAGTTATTAAATCACTGGCTAGAAAGGCGGCCCATGGCAGACCTCAGCGTCGCGCGCTTTGTGTCCAATTTTGGGCAGTTTCTCAAATTCGGCATTGTTGGCGGCTCCGGTACCGCGGTTAATCTCTTTGTGGTCTATTTGTGCAGAAAGATTACTTGGTGGTCTGGCGGCATCGAGGCGGATGATCCCTTCATCAATCTCTTCGGCTCTGTTTTCCATATCCGTTGGTACCATGTGTTTTTGACCATTGCGTTTTTGGTCGCCAACACTTGGAACTACCAGCTGAATCGCATGTGGACTTTCCGATCGGTGGCGAAGGTGTCTTGGCTGCGCGGTTTCTTCCCATTCCTTCTCGCTGGAATTGGAGCTTTTATCGTAAGTCAAGTTGTGGCGACACTGTTAATGAATCCGACTTCGCCGCTGCATTTGCCCTCAGACATTCTGGATGATTCGACCGGTTTGCGTACAAAGGTGTACTGGGCATCGGCCATTTCTATCATTGTCGCTATGCCGATTAACTTTATCTTGAACAAGCTGTGGACCTTCCGCTCGCAGCCGAAGACGCCGCAACTTGTCGAGGAAACCGAGCCGGCCTAGCTAGGTCCCGTATTTTCTTCCTCTCCGCCCCCGCGCTCACCAGCGCAGGTTGGCGGGGATTTTTCTTTCTCCCCGTGAGCGCGAAGGAGACAGTACCTCCCGCCGCGCTCACGGGGAACGAAAACAAAGAAAACCCGCCGTCCGCGGTGAGCGCGAAGGGCGGGGTGAGGTGCCGGAGTGAAACTAGTCTTCTAACTCGGCATCGAGGCGAGCTTGGTCGCGACGGTGCTGGCGGCGACGAAAGAAGGGGGTGAGGGCGAGCACGGCAATGGCGCCGACTGCGGTACCGATGAGGTAGGAGACGGGGTCGTGGCCGTCGGCAGGCGCGTAGGCGTTAAAGGCAATGCCGGCGAACATGACTATAAGAGGGATGAGGTAGACAGCGATAGCCGTCCAATTGCGGCTAACAATTGGGGTGGCCACGCGCTTGCGCATCCAAGCAGAACCGATGAAGTTGCCCACGATGGACGGCACGAGCGCGAGGAAGCACAGCATGGACATTTGGCCAGGAAGGACCCAGGCGAGAATTGCGGCGACGACGAGTTCGAGGAACGAGATTGGGGTCATTCCGATTACGCAGGCCTTATAAAGCGTGTCGCGTTCGAACTCATCGCGAGTCGCGCGATCGATTTCCTTGAGGGAGTAATTGGCGATGGCGTTAATCATGTTGTTCAGCTCCAAAAATTTCTTCGACGGTTTTTCCTAGTTCGTGGCAAATATCCAGCGCGAGGTGCACGGAGGGCGAGTAGTTGCCGCGTTCGATATTGGCGATGGTTTGGCGGGAGACGCCAACTCTTCTGGCGAGTTCAGCTTGTGATAATTCGAGCCAGCGGCGCCATTTGCGGACCATGTTGGGGTGCTCGGCCATCTGGTCTCCTTTACGGGGTGTCGTTCTTACATTACCTAGTGTAAAGGAAAGTTGTCACTAAGGCAAGGGTTATACGCACAGGTGCCACTGCCAATAGGGCACAGTGGCTGAGGTAGGGAGCTGCGGACTACCGCCTTTGAGCACTTCCAACGTGGCCTTGACGAGCAAAACGGCCTGGTTGAGGTGGTGGATGATGTCGTCGGCAGTAAAACGCAAAACGGTATAACCATGGGCTACAGCCGCGTTTTGTTTGGAACGGTCAGCTTGAAAGGCCACACTGTGCTTGTGGTATTCCCAGCCGTCAACTTCCACCAGCAGCTTGCCAATCTTCAGGTCAAAGCGGTAGCCGGCGATGAGAACATTGTGCTTGGGGAAGATACCTTCTGCGCGCAGCTGCCTGCTTAGCGTGCGTTCCGGTGAGCTATCCGCGCCTATAGCAGCGTGTCGTATAGCCTCTTTAAGAGGCGTCGGGACGCGCCGCATTCGCCGACGGTCCTCTTCTAGGCGGTTGGGGCCGTGCTTTCCTTGGTAGTAGTCTTCCAATAAAGGCCTACATGCGCGCGAAATTCTGCGTGCAGCCCATAGCGGTTGCACCACCGGTAGGCCGTTGACCTTGTGTGTGGCCCGGAGACGCGAGTGCGAAACTCGGAAGCATTTTCCCTTCAATGTACGAGGTCCCTCTGCTTCCAACGGAAAGGTTAGCTGCCGGCCGAGATAAATCTCTTGTGCAGTCTTTCCGGTGAAATGGATTCGGCTGAGCCCATGCGCCAAGGTCCGCGCCACCGCCAGGGGCGTCCACGAATCGGTATAAATCCCCCGATGCACGCGGTACAGCTTGCCCTCACGCACCTTGCGGCGAATCGCCTCTTTACTTAAACCCTGCTCACGCAGTTCCGCGGTTGTCCATTCCCCCATGGAAATAAACGTAAACGGCCGCAGTGCGTGATGGCTACGCTTCCCGCTGCAACCTGTGGATAACTCAGGGACGGGGCTCGATTTTCCGCCGCGTGGCCTGGAACGCTGTGGATAACCGCCCCACGCGCTCACCGGCAGCCGCCCTTTGGCAGCGACCCGTGTTCACGGTGAGCGCGAGGGGAGCGGTGGAAAGCCCACGACCTTTGCGCTCACCGGCAGAGCTTTCCGACGTCCCCATTCGCTCCCCGTGAGCGCGGCGGGCGGAGCGTTGGGCACCTCACCCCCTCGCGCTCACTGGGAGACGAAAAGAGACGTCCATTCTCGCGCCGGTGAGCGCGAAGGGCAGAGGGAGGAGGGACAGCGGGGAGGGGAGGGGCTAAGTCAACGGCAGGGTGGAGGTGGGGTCAATGCCGCGAACCTTGGAGTTGATGACACCGGCGACGGCGAGCACCGCGAACATAGCGGCGGCGGAGAGGAGTTGGGTGCGGGCGGTGGCGTCGGTAAGCATGAGCACCGCGATGGCCGCAAAGAGCGCGAGGGCGAACCAAGTCAGGTAGGGGAAGGCCCACATGCGGATGGGAAGGGGATGGAGTGCTTCGAGCTGACGGCGCAGGCGCAGCTGGCTGACGGCGATGAATACCCACACGATGAGCAGGGAGGCGCCGGCGGCATTGAGCATGAAGGTAAGAAGCCAACCCGTATCGGCGTAGTTGAGCACCACCATGACGGCCGAGAGTAGGACGGACAGGGCAATAGCGGTGGTGGGTACGCCGTCTTTATTGGTGGTGGTGAAGATGCGTGGAGCCTCGCCACGGGAGGCCAGCGAGTGCATCATGCGAGAGGAGGCGTAGATCTGCGAATTGAAAGCGGAAAGCAACGCAAGGACGATGACAACCTCCATGATGCCGGCCGCACCCGGGATGCCGGCGCGCTCGAGGACCATGGTGAAGGGCGATTCTGCGGCCGTGGAGGCACCTCCCAAGATGGAATAAGGCAGAAGGAACGTGATGACGAGAACGGAGCCCAAGTAGAACACGGAGATGCGCAAGATGGTGGAGCGCACGGCGTTGACCAGGGATTTTTCGGGGTCCTCGGATTCGGCAGAGGCGATGGCGACGACCTCGATGCCGCCGAAGGCGAAGGCTACGGCCAAAAGGCCGGCCGCGACGCCGCCGAGGCCATTGGGCATGAAGCCGTCTTCGAGGAAGACGGAGGTGCCGATGAAAGAATGGCCAGGCAGGAGGCCCAGGATGAGCAGCACGCCGATGATGAGGAAGGCCACGATGACGACGACCTTGATAAGCGCGAACCAATACTCGAATTCGCCGAAACTACGCACGCGCAGCAGGTTGATGACGCCGAAGAGGACCACGCAGATAGCTGCGGGGATCCACGGCGAGACGTCGAACCAGGAGCCAATGAATCCGGCCGCGCCGGTGATTTCGGCGCCGAGTACGGCGACGGTGGCTAGCCAATAAATCCAGCCCTGGGTAAAGCCCGCCCAGCGGCCGATGCCATGTTCGGCATATTCGGAAAAAGAGCCGGAGGCGGGGATAACGGTGCCCATCTCGCCCAGCATCTGCATCACCAAAATGGCCAGGAAGCCGGCGATGATATAGGCGAGGAGCACGGCGGGCCCAGCGGCGGAGATACCGACGCCGGTGCCGAGGAATAGCCCGGCACCGATGGTGGAGCCAAGCCCCATCATGGTTAGGTGGCGGACCTTCAGACCAGAACCGAGGGAGGAGGAGTTATCAGTCACTCCTCCATCATATTTTCCCCGATTGGTCTATAGGAATCGGGGGTATTAATTCTTGTGCAGCTCGTCGTTCAGCGCGACGGCCTCGGCCTTCCACTCCACGGCCTCAACCGCACCGGAGACGGAGTTGCGGCGCAGCAGCATGCCGGAGGCACCGGAGAGTTGGGAACCCTTGACGTTCTCGCCATTATCAACGCCCAGTGCTTCCGCGACCTTGCCAAAGACGGTGACCTTGGTGCCGGCGGTGACGTAGAGGCCGGCTTCGACCACGGCGTCGTCGCCAAGCGAAATGCCAATGCCGGAGTTGGCGCCGAGCAGGCAACGCTCGCCGATGGAGATGACCTCCTTGCCGCCGCCGGACAAGGTGCCCATGATGGACGCGCCGCCGCCGATATCGGAGCCATCGCCCACGACGACGCCCGCGGAGATGCGGCCCTCCACCATGGAGGCGCCCAAGGTGCCGGCGTTGAAGTTCACAAAGCCCTCATGCATGACGGTGGTTCCCTCAGCAAGGTGGGCGCCCAAGCGCACGCGGTCCGCGTCGCCAATGCGAACGCCAGACGGCACAACGTAGTCCACCATGCGCGGGAATTTATCAACGGAGTAGACAACGACCGGGCCGCGGGAGGCAAGGCGGCCGCGCACCATCTGGAAATCGGAGACGGCGCAGGGGCCATAGTTAGTCCAAACCACGTTATTGAGGTGGCCGAAGATGCCATCCATATTCAGGCCGTGCGGCTTGACCGCGCGGTGAGAAAGGAGGTGCAGGCGCAGGTAAGCATCGTAGGTATCGACGGGGGCGTCATCCAGATCTTTGATGGAGGTCTCGACGGCAACGCGGGCCACGCCGCGCTCCTCATCTGGGCCTGCCAGCGCGGAGAACTGCTGAGGGACCTCTTCCAAGCGCTTGGTCTCGGTGGTCTCTACGGTCTTATCGGTATAAACGGCTGGGAACCAGACGTCCAAGACGCTGCCGTCATGGGTAATGGTTGCCAGGCCACGGGCGGATGCAGAAGTCATGCCCGCTAGCTTAGCAACTACCTCCGCGCCTCTGCGCGCTGGCCGGTGGGTAATACGAAGGACAAGACGACGAGTATCGCAGCGAGGATGAGTACCGAGATGACCTGGTTGCGTGCATCCGGGTCAAAGAGCATGAGCAGGGTGAGCCCGCCCAGCGCCGCGGCCGTGACCCACGGCAGCCACGGGAAGCCAGGCACGCGCAGTTCGGTCAACTCGCCATTTTCGCGCATTTGGGGATGCAGCTTGATAAAGGAAGCCACGATGAAAAACCAGATGACCAGCAGGCACCCGCCCACTGCATTGAAGAGAAATGCTAGGAGCCCCGGAGGGTTCCAAAATTGCAGGCCTACCGAAGCGAAGGCGAAGACCATGGACAAAATGACCGCGTTGATGGGGGAGCCAGCGCGATTTTGCTTGAGGAAGAATCCCGGGGCGCAGTGATCCTTAGCCATGTCAAAGACCAAGCGGGAAGTGGCGTAGATCTGCGCGTTGAAGGCGGAGAGCAGGGCGAGGGCGATAATCGCTTCCATGAAGCCGGCCGCGAAGGGAATCTTGGCGGCCGCAAGCACCAGGGTGAAGGGAGAATCGGCGGCTACGTCGGCATCCTGGATGGAACTAAAAGGCAGAGCCATGGTGATAACCACGATGGAGCCGATGTAGAAGATCATGATGCGCACGATAATGGCGCGGACCGCGGTGGCCACGTTATGTGCTGGGTCCTCGGATTCGGCCGCCGCGATAGTAACCAATTCGATACCGCCGAAGGCAAAGGCCACGGCGAGCAATCCGGCGGCGAAGCCGGGCATGCCATTGGGCAGGAAATTAGCGGTGAAATTGGTCCCGGCCAAGGAGAGATCCATGCCGGGCAGGACGCCCAGCGCCATGAGCACGCCTATGGCAAGGAAGGCGACAATGACGCCGACCTTGATGATGGCGAACCAGAATTCGAACTCGCCAAATCCGCCCACGGCCGCGAAATTGACCACTGCGAAGAATGCCACGGCGATAAGTGCCGGAATCCACGGGTCAATACCGAACCAGCTGGAGATGATGGCGGCCGCGCCGGTGATTTCGGCGCCCATGACCATGATTAGCATGAACCAATAAATCCATCCCATGGTAAAGCGTGCCCAGTGTCCGAAGGCCTGACCGGCGTAGGTGGAAAATGACCCCAAAGAGGGGCGGGCGGCGGCCATCTCACCGAGCATCCACATCACTAGCGCAATGAGCGCGCCGGCCACGGCATAGGAAATGAGCACGGAGGTGCCGGAAATCTGGATGCCGAGGCCTACTCCGAGGAAGAGGCCGGCGCCCACGGCAGAGCCAAGGCCCATCATCGTGAGATGACGGGATTTCAATTGAGCGGTTTCGGCCATTGTTATCACCTTAGGGAGGACGAAATATTTACAGTGAAGTGAACTTTACACAATGCGGGGAGCTACGCGGGGCGCTAGCATGGCGCTTTGTGACTTTAGATCTATATGCAGACCCCATCGAACTAACCAAGGCGCTCGTGGATATTCCGAGCCCCTCCCACCATGAGGAGGCCATCGCAGACGCCGTCGAAGAAGCGCTGCGCGGTTTGGACGTCGAGGTTGCCCGCTACGGCAATACCGTGTGCGCCCGCACGAACCGTGGGCTAGATTCCCGCGTGGTGCTCGCCGGACACATTGATACCGTTCCGTTGGCAGAAAATGTACCGCATCACATGGAAACCACTAAAGACGGGGTGGAGATTATGTGGGGCTGTGGCACCGTGGACATGAAGTCAGGCATGGCCATCTACCTTAATGCCTTTGCCCAGCTGCACGAGTCGGAGGAGTTGAAGCACGATCTCACCGTCATTGCCTATGAGGGTGAAGAAGTAGCCACTGAATTTAATGGCTTGGGCCATCTGCAAAAGGACCACCCGGAGTGGCTCGAGGGGGACTTCGCGCTTCTGGGCGAGCCCTCCGGCGCCATGGTGGAGGCCGGTTGCCAGGGATCCATCCGCCTGCGCGTGACCGCACACGGCACCCGCGCGCACTCGGCCCGCGCCTGGCTCGGCTCCAATGCCGCGCACAAGCTCGCACCGATTATGAGCCGCATCGCCGCCTATGAGTCCCGCGACGTCACCATTGACGGCTGTACTTACCGCGAGGGCCTCAATATCGTTCACCTCGAGTCCGGCGTGGCCACAAATACGCTGCCGGATGAGGCTTGGATGTTTGTGAACTTCCGCTTCGCCCCGGACCGCACGAGCGAGGAGGCGCTGGAGTACATGAAATCCATCATCGGCGAGGAAGAAGATGTCACCATCGACATCGACGACATTGCCCCGGCCGCCCAGCCTGGGTTGGGCCAGCCTGCAGCCAAAGCTCTTATCGACGCCGTCGGGGGCAACGTCCGCGCCAAGTTTGGCTGGACCGACGTCGCCCGCTTCTCCGAAATGGGCACCCCGGCCGTGAACTTCGGCGCCGGTGACCCAGGGTTTGCGCATAAAAAGGACGAGCAGGTCCCCACCGCGCAGATTAGTGAAGTATCCACCGCCCTCCTGAAATACCTGAAGGGATAGACCATGACTCCTGAGCAGATGCGCACTCTGCGCGGCCCGATGCTGCTGCGCACCGAAGGCGAACAGGCCTCCACCTTTGACCAGCGGCTCTTGGAGTCCGGTGCAGACCACGAGTGGCAGCATGCCGATCCGTGGCGTGTGCTGCGCATCCAAGGCGAATTCGTCGCCGGCTTCGATGCGTTATCCAAGTTGCCGAAGGCCGTCACCGTCTTCGGCTCCGCACGCACCACGCCCGAGGACGCGAGCTACCAGCTGGGCGTCGAGGTCGGCCGCAAGCTGGCCGAGCACTCCTATGCCGTCATCACCGGTGGCGGCCCCGGCATCATGGAGGCAGCCAACCGTGGCGCCCACGAAGCCGGCGGGCTGTCCGTGGGCTTGGGCATCGAGCTTCCCCATGAGCAGGGCCTCAACGAGTACGTCGACCTGGGCCTGAATTTCCGCTACTTCTTCGCCCGCAAGACGATGTTCTTGAAGTACTCGCAGGCCTTCATTTGCCTACCTGGCGGCATGGGCACGATGGATGAGTTCTTCGAAGTCATGTGCATGGTGCAGACCGGCAAGGTGACCAATTACCCCATCGTGCTCATGGGCACCGAGTATTGGTCCGGCCTGCTGGAGTGGATGGACAACACGCTCGCGGCCAGCGGGTATATCAACGAGGGCGACCGGGAGCTTTTCCTGCTTACCGACGACCCCGATGAGGCCCTCTCCCACATCATCCAGCGCCACCAAGTCATGAGCGATAAGCGCATCAGGGAGCCGCGTTGAGCCTCGCGCGCGTGATGGCGATTGTCAATCGCACCCCGGATTCCTTCTATGACAAGGGGGCAACCTTTGACCTCGACCCGGCACTGCGTCGCTGCGATGAGGTGATTGCGGCCGGCGCCTCGATCATCGATATCGGCGGCGTTAAGGCCGGCCCTGGTAAGGCCGTCGATACAGCGGAAGAAATCGAGCGCGTGGTACCAACTATCGAGAAGGTGCATCAGCGCCACCCGGATGTCCTCATTTCCGTCGATACGTGGCGCAGCGAGGTGGCAGAGGCAGCCATTGCAGCCGGTGCCGGGCTCATAAATGACACCTGGGCGGGTTGGGATCCCGAGCTCATCGAGGTCGCCGGACACCACCGCGTGGGCTATGTCTGCTCTCACACCGGTGGTATCACCCCGCGCACCCGGCCGCACCGTGTCCATTTTGATGACGTGGTGGCCGATGTCATCGCGGAAACCACCCAGCTGGCCGAGCGCGCCGCCGCTCTCGGTTGCCCGGAGGACCTGACCTTCATCGATCCGACCCATGACTTTGGCAAGAACACCTTCCACGGTCTCGAGCTTTTGCGGCGCATAGACGAGGTCGTGGCCACCGGCTGGCCGGTGCTCATGGCGCTATCAAACAAAGATTTTGTGGGCGAGACGCTAGACCGCGGGGTAGGAGAGCGCGTTGCGGGTACCCTAGCCGCCACCGCGTGGTCCGCTGCCCGCGGAGTGGCCGCTTTCCGCGTCCACGAGGTAGCTGAGACCGCAGACGTCATTCGCATAACTGCTGCCATCCAAGGCGAGGCGGCACCATTGGCAACCACGCGAGGCCTAGCATGAGTGTCTCCGTTGTCATCCCGGCCCTCAACGAGGAAGACACTGTCGCGAACGTCGTGCGTGCCTGCCTTGCCGATAATCCGCTTGAGGTGCTGGTCATCGATGCCGATTCCACCGACGCCACCGCCTCTCGTGCTGCCGCAGCCGGGGCGGAGGTACGCAATTGGCGCGATATCCTGCCAGAAGAACCGCGCCCCGGCAAGGGCGAATCCCTCTGGCGCGGGGTCGCCGCGGCGAAGGGAGACATAGTCGTCTTCGTCGATGCGGATCTTGAATCCGCTGCGCCCGGCATGGTCACCGCGCTGGCCGATCCCTTTGCCGACCCCGCGGTAGAAATGGTCAAGGCCCGCTACCGCCGCAGCCTCAACGGCCAGCCCACCGGCGGCGGCCGCGTCACCGAGCTGACAGCCAAACCGCTCATTAAGCAATTTTTCCCAGAGCTCGCTCATATCGACCAGCCGCTCGGAGGCGAATACTCTCTGCGCCGCGCCACCGCCGTCGAGCTGCCCTTTGTAGAAGGCTACGGGGTGGAAGCAGGGCTATTGGTGGACGTCGGCAAGCGGGGCACAATAGCGCAGGTGGACTTGGGAACGCGGGTGCACCGTAACCGGCCGCTGCATGAACTCGCGCCGATGGCCGAGGTAGTCGCGCGCACACTGCTCTCCCGCGCCGGGGTTACTGCGCCCGTTGCTCAACGCCCGCCGCTAAAAGGTAAGGTTTAAGCCATGCTGTCTTGGATTATGCTCCTCCTCGTCCTTTTCTCTCTGACCGTCATCGGCACCTGGGTATGGGGGTCGATTTTTGGCCGCGGCGAGGTTATGCACCCGCTCGATGAGCCGGAGAAGGTGCGCGAAAATAACCGCGCCGCTGCCCGCGAAGGACGCCTTGACCAGGTGAAATTCGAGGTTGTTCCCCGCGGGTACCGCCAGGACCAAGTAGATGATCTCCTCGCACAACTAGAAGAGCAACTATCTTCCACGCCGAAAAGGTCTAAGCTGGAAGGAAAAGAAGTTAACTAAAGGAGACTCACTATGGCAGCAATGAAGCCGCGCACCACGAGCGGAGAAATGGAAGCAGTAGAGGAGTCCCGCAAAATTGTCATGCGCATCCCCTCCGATGGCGGCGGGCGCATCGTCATCGAGCTGAGCAAGGACGAGGCCGCCGAGCTTGGTTCTCTGTTGACCGAGGTTTCTAGCTAGTCTAGGTATATGCTTTCTCATATCGTCGACATTCTGGCTGATCCCAATGATGGCACCGCGCTTTCTGGTGCCGATGATTTCTCTCGCCTCGTCTCGGAATCCGGCCACTCTTTTGATGTGGCCAAGCAGGGCTACGTCACCCTCGCGGCCGGCGCTGGACTCAAGCACAAAGGCGATGACATGGACATGGTCAACGCCCGCGAGACCTATTTGGCCATGGGGCATTTCGCGCCCTTCGTGGAGGCCGTGACTGGGGCAGTCCAAGGTGCGCTGGATTCCGCATCGTTGGCCGAATCTACGCCCGCCTCTCTGCTTGAGGTGGGCGCTGGTACGGGCTACTACTTGGCCCACACCCTCGACTCCATCGCTGAGGCCCGCGGCGTTGGCCTCGATATTTCTCCGCACGCTGCGAAGCACTTGGCTAAGTGCCACCCGCGCGTTGGTGCCGTCGTGGCCGATGTGTGGGAGCGCCTACCTATTCGTGATGAGTCCGTCGACGCTATTTCCGTCGTCTTCGCCCCACGCAATCCGGCCGAATTCCAGCGCGTGCTCGCCCCAGGCGGCCAGGTCATCGTCTTGACCCCTGATGCCGGCCACTTGGACGAGCTGCGGGAGCCATTGGGCATCCTCGGCGTGGAAGACGGCAAGGTGGAGCGCATGTACGAGCAGGCCGAGGGATGCCTCGAGCAGGCGGCCGATCCAGTCGATATTTCGTTCCCCATTGAGCTCGATAAGGCCTCCGTTGCCGCGCAGGTTGGGATGAGCCCGTCCGCGCGTCACATTAGCGCCGGAGAACTCGCCGAGCGCATGGCCGCTCTTCCTCCGACACTTACGGTTACCGCCCGCGCTCGACTGGACCGCCTCCGCGCCGTTTAGCCCCGGCCCTTCTGCCTCATCCCCGCCCTTCGCGCTCACCAGCAGCGCGTGGGGCGGTTCTTTTCGTTGTTCCGGTGAGCGCGAGGGGTGGTTCCTCGCCCTTGCCGCTCACCAGCACACGCTTTCCGACGCCCCAGCGTCTCCCCGTGAGCGCGAAGGGCGCGCGGCGTGACATCGCCCCGTACCGCGGGTGGCGCGGGTGCCGCGGGTGCCGCGGGTCCGGAAACGCACAACCCCGCCCTTGCCGCTCACCGGGAGCGGCGGAACCGCGGCGGGCGGCCGTGCCGGTGAGCGCGAAGGGCGGGGTGGAGAACCGAGCGGGGCGTCGGGTGATGTTTAGAGCTTGGAGCCGGAGCGCTGCCAGTCCTGCTCGATGACGGCATCGCCGGAGGTTTCGACGCGCAGCCCAGAGCAACCGCCCTCGAAGTAGACGCGGGAGGCCATGGCGATGAGGCCACCATCGACGAATACCTCGACGGTGGAACCGTCTTGGATAATGGTGAGGGTGTCGGAGTCACCCTCGGCAAGCGTGGCGGTGGCGGGCTCAGAATCGGCAAAGCAATGATTGAAAGCCTTGTTCATTGAGCGATCGAGGCTGATATCATCGCCGGAGTGGCGGATGGTGGCGGCGGGGTCACCGGCGCCGTCGAGAAGCGTGACGGTGACGCAGGAACCGGAAGGCACCTCCATGACGCCGGTCCACGAGCGGGCGTAATCGGAAAGCTTGACGGCATCGGGCAAGCCCCGGGCGGGGGCTTGGTAGAGGACGCCGCCCTCGAGGGTGACTCGGCGGGGTAAGGAAAGGGCATTGGCCCAGCCTTCGGCTTCCCACGAGGCGTGCTTGGTGGCGTCATCGCCGCGGCCGTTGCCGTTGAGGAGGCCAACGATAACGGCGCGCTCATAGCGCTGCTCGGGGGTGAGCGTGCCGGTGGTGGTGTTGGTACTGCGTGGGCGGGAGAAATCGTGGCCGAAGTCTACGCGGCGGAAGCCGGAGACCACGGTAAAGGTGGTGCTCTCCAGCCGGCCGACGAGGTAGCCGGAGACGTCGCGGCCGCCACGCTCCAAGGTGACAAAGAGGACGTCGTAGACATTGCCGTCAACCTCATCGCGCAGTCGGACTAGGCGCGGGGAGACGACCGGCGGAATGGGCGAGGTAGCGGGGACCTCGCCCTCTAGGAAGCCAGGGTCGCCGTCGAACTTGAGGCTGCCGCGCAGGCGCCAAGACACGCCGTCGGCGGATTCGAGGATGACGGGAACCGGGGCGTCGGAGTGGCCGGTGAGAGCCAACATGAGCCAACCGTCGTGGCCGTCATCGCGGTCCTCTGAGGCCCAGTCGGGCACCACGGAGGGGGAGCGGAAATGATCGAAGTTGCGGGTATTGCCCACGACTTCGCCAAAACGAACGACATTGGGGTCGAGCGCCTGTGGGTCATCGGAGACCTCGCAGATCTCGTCCACGTTGGCGTAGCGGGCGAGGTGAACGGCGATTCCGGCGGCGGTCACGGAGGTGAAGTAGAGATGGATATCGTCTGGGCCTTGGGCTACGGAACCTGCGCGCAGGGAGAGCTCGCCGCCGACGGGGGCGAGGGCATCGTCACAGTCCAACCAGTCAAAGGGAGACTCTTCGGAGTAGGTGTGTCCCCAGCGCGCCGGGGAGTCCGCGGTGGGGCGGTACTGGTAGAACAGATGCCAAGTATCGCCATCGCGCAGGATTCCGGCGGGGGCGTCGAGGACGCCGTCTTCAGGGACAAAATGCAGTTCGGGGCGGTGGGTTGTCACGGCTATCCTTCCTTAAATCAGACTGCGGTAAATATCGACGGTCTGGGCGGCAATCGTAGCCCAAGAAAAATCACGAATGGCACGCTCGCGGCCGGCGCGCCCAAATTCGGCAGCGCGCTTTTTATCGGCGGCGACGTCATTGACTGCAGCGGCGAGGTCGGCCTCGAAGGCTGCGGTATCGGTGGCGTCGTAATGCACTAGCACGCCGGTCTCACCATCGACTACTACCTCGGGAATGCCGCCCACGTTGGAGGCAACAACGGCCGTGCCACAGGCCATTGCTTCCAAGTTCACGATGCCCAGCGGTTCGTAGATGGACGGGCAGACAAAAACATCGGCACCGGTGTAAATCTGCTGGACCTCGTTGCGCGGGAGCATATCCTTGACCCAGAAAATGCCATCGCGCTGGGCGCGCAACTCATCGACCAGTGCCTCGGTCTCGGCCGCGATTTCGGGCGTATCAGGGGCGCCGGCACACAAGACCAGCTGGATGTCTGGATCGAATTTCTGCGCCGCCTGCAGCAGGTGCTTTACGCCCTTTTGCCGGGTGATGCGTCCGACGAAGGCAGCGATGGGGCGCTGCTTATCGACGCCCAGCTTGTCCAAAACATCGCCCTCTCGCGGCTGCCATAGCTCGGTGTCGATGCCGTTGAGGACGACGTGGACCTTGGAGGCATCGATGCGCGGATAGGCATCGAGGATGGAGTCCTTCATACCGGCAGAGACGGCGATTACGGCATCGGCATATTCCATGGCGTTCTTTTCGGACCATGAGGAGATGTCATAGCCGCCGCCAAGCTGCTCGCGCTTCCAAGGGCGGTGCGGCTCGAGAGAGTGGGCGGTGACCACATGCGGAATATCATAAAGCCGGGCGGAGAGGTGGCCAGCAAGGCCCGTATACCACGTGTGGGAGTGGGCGATGTCGATATCGGAGGCGGCATCGGCCATGCGCAGCCCAGTGGACAAGGTCTGCAGCGCGCCGTTGGCACCCTCGAGTGCGGGATCTACGCCGTGGACAAAGACGTCTTTTTCTTCGCGCGGGGAGCCCATGCAGTGCACGGAGACATCGATGATATCGCGCATGAAACGGGTGAGCTCAGCTACGTGAACTCCGGCTCCGCCGTATATTTCCGGCGGGTATTCTTTGGAAAAGATTCCGGCTCTCATGCCCACCCAGAATACGTATCTCTGCTGTCATGTGCAGAATTCCGATATGGGGGTAAAAATGTGCAAAGTTCTGCTGCGGAATGTGGGATTTGCGGATAGGTTTGAAAACGTGAGAAGCCTGCCGAATGTCCTAGCCATTGTCCTCGCCGGCGGTGAGGGAAAGCGCCTTTTCCCCCTGACCGAAGACCGCGCCAAGCCCGCCGTACCCTTCGGTGGTTCCTACCGCCTCGTTGATTTCGTTTTGTCCAATCTGGTCAATGCCGGTTATCTCAAGATTGCGGTGCTGACCCAGTACAAGTCCCATTCTCTGGACCGCCACATTTCCCAGGCGTGGAACTTGGCGGGGCCGACCCCGCAGTATATTGCCTCGGTGCCCGCCCAGCAGCGCCGCGGCAAGCGCTGGTACAACGGCTCGGCAGATGCAATTGTGCAGTCGCTGAACCTCATCTATGACGAGAATCCGGATTATGTCATCGTCTTTGGTGCAGACCACGTATACCGCATGGATCCGGCACAGATGGTAGAAGAGCATATCGCCACCGGATTGGATTGTTCGGTGGCAGGTATTCGCGTACCGCGCTCGGAAGCGACGGCCTTTGGCTGCATCCAAGCCGATGGCATGGGCACGATTACGCAATTCGTGGAAAAGCCCGCGGACCCGCCGGCTACTCCGGATGATCCGAATATGAGCTATGCCTCGATGGGCAATTATGTCTTTACAGCGCAGGCGCTTATCGACGCCCTTTTGGAGGACGAAAAGAACGAGGACTCCGCCCACGATATGGGCGGTGATATTATCCCGTACTTTGTGGAGCGGGGACAGGCGCATGTGTACGATTTCATGGCCAATGAAGTGCCAGGGGCTACTGAGCGTGACCACGGCTACTGGCGCGACGTCGGCACCATCGATTCCTTCTACGAGGCGCACATGGACATGATTTCGGTGCACCCGATTTTCAACCTTTATAACCAGAATTGGCCGATCCACTCGACGGATGATTCCAATTTCCCACCGGCCAAGTTCGTGCAAAACGGCATCGCGCAGTCGTCGATGGTGGCCCCAGGCTGCATCGTCTCTGGCGGCACTGTGCGCAATTCAGTGCTGGCGTCCGATGTCCATGTGGCCGACGGAGCTACGGTTGAGGGATCAGTGATCCTGCCTGGCGTGCGTATCGGGCGCGGTGCAGTGGTGCGCCGCGCGATCCTAGATAAGAACGTCGTTGTTAGCGATGGCGCGATTATCGGAGTGGACCGCGAGCGTGATGAGGAGCGCTTTAAGGTTTCTGACGGCGGCGTGGTCGTCGTCGGCAAAAACCAGAAGGTCTAGAGCTTCGTCACGAGGGTGAGCCCAGAACCCAGCGGCAAGCGGGTTACGCTTGCCCCCTCGAGCTCGCGCAGGTACTCGTCTGCTTCGCGGGCGGCGGCGGTGTCGCGGTCGGTCCGGGAGGCGTCGGCAAGCGTGCCATCGAGCAAAGAATTAGCCAAGACTAGGGTGCCGCGCTGGTGCAGCAGTGGCCACGCGGCCTTGATGATGGCAGGTAACTCGAGCGCGGCGACGTCGGCGTAGATGACCTGATAAGCATCGTTGGCGAGGCGACCCATGACCTCGAGCGGGCGCGATGGCAAAAAACGGCCGCGGGATGGCGCATAGCCGGCCTCGCGGAATGCGGTCTTGGCGCTGCGCTGGTGCTCCGCCTCGGGGTCGATGCAGGTCAAAATGCCGTTATCGGGCATGCCGGCGAGCACATAGAGGCCCGCTACATTGGCGGCCGGGGTAATGGCCACAGCTTGGGGACGCTCGGTGGAACCAGTGGAGGCGGCCGTCAGGGTGGTGAGCAGCTGGCCGGTGGATTCATCCGGGACTGGCAAGCCGTACTCTGCGGCGTGGTCGCGTGCGCCACTTAGGGCCGGGGATGCTTCGCTGGTGGTCTCGATATAAGAACGCAGTGCTTCGTATGCGGTATTAGTCACGTAATAAACCATAGGGAAAAGTGTCCGCCAATGTGGCAAAAACGCGCTTAGCCAGCAAGGTTGTGGTCGGTGGGGATAATGTGACGGGTTCACAGGATATTATCAGCACTATGGCTGGAGTTTCTGTGCTGAGTGTAGAAAGATGACATGCATGACAAAGATGAAGCGCGATGCCGAATCCCTTCAACCTGCAACCTCTGAGGCAGAGTTGACCGGTACCGCAGCATTCGATGCTGGCACGGGCGACATGCCCGCTTGGGGTGACCTCGTGGCCGAGCACGCCGATGGGGTCTACCGCTTGGCTTATCGCCTGTCTGGCAATCAGCATGACGCCGAGGACCTCACCCAGGAAACCTTCATGCGCGTCTTTCGCTCCTTGGACAAGTATCAAGCCGGAACGTTTGAAGGCTGGTTGCACCGTATTACCACTAACCTCTTTTTGGATATGGTGCGTCACCGTTCCAAGATCCGCATGGAGGCCCTGCCAGAGGATTATGAACGCGTTCCTGGTACGGATATGACCCCGGAGCAGGCTTATTCCGTGGCTAACCTGGATCCAGCTTTGCAGTCCGCGCTCGACGGGCTGGCTCCCGATTTCCGCGTGGCCGTGGTCCTGTGCGATGTCGTTGGGATGAGCTATGACGAGATTGCAGAGACCCTTGGTGTCAAGATGGGTACGGTGCGCTCGCGCATCCACCGCGGCCGTTCCCAGTTACGCGCGGCGCTAGAAAAAGAGGCGCAAACCAATGCGGAAACGCGCATGCTGCTGCGTACGCGCTAAACTTTAGAGAAACTGCATAGTCCCCGCTGCCGGCGGGGACTTTCCGCGTCAATGAAGGCCGAGCAACTAGTGGAGGAGGGATCGATGGACTCGCTGCGGGGACGCCGAACCTTGTCCACGCTGAGCGTGAACGGCGGATTTGATGCCGCCCAAGCCAAGGCTCGCGATAGGGCGAAGGCCAAGGCGCGGCGTAGCGATACCATCGGGCATTTGGGCCCAGAGGCGGTTGTTGCCTTTGTGGACGGTGAGATGGAGCCAAAATTTATGCACCGTGTGCGCATTCACCTGGTGCACTGCGCTGAATGCCGCGCGGATGTGCATCAGCAGCGTCGTGCCTCGGAATGGGTGCGCCACTGTGCGGAGTCCGCAACGGTCAAGGCGCCGCAGTCCTTGCTCGCGAAGCTCGCAGGCATTGCCTCGGAGGAGGTAACCCCGGGGCCCGATGCAGCAACGCCAGCGCACCGGCCCCAGCAGGACTTCTTGGACAAGGTGGAGATGGTGGTTCGCGCAATCAAGCACAATCAGCGCGGCTAAGAGCGAGGGACTAGTATTTAAGCGTGTTTTCTTCCATTGGTTGGCCCGAGATTTTCGTCATTGTGCTCTTGGGCATCATAGTCATCGGCCCAGAACGCATGCCTGAGGTGATTAAGGACGTGCGCGCAGCCATCTATGCGGCGCGGAAGGCCATCAATAATGCCAAGGCGGAGCTCAATGGGGAGATGGGCTCTATTACCTCGGAATTTGATGATATCCGTGGCCCGCTTACCCAAGCCGCGCAGTGGACGCGTCTGGGGCCGAAGGGCGCAATCACCAAGGCGCTTTTTGACGGCGACGAATCCGCCTGGGATGACTTCAATCCCCAGAAGATGGCAGAAGATATTAAGAGCAATACCGCTCCCAAGGAGCCGGAACAGCAGAAACCGCAACAGCGCCCAAGCTTCGACTATTCCCAGGTTTATGCCGAGCAGCCGCAGCAGCCACAGCCGCAGCAGCGCGCCGCAGCTTCGCAACCGCAATCGACGGAGCAGCCTGCGCCCGAGAAGAAACCGCCGCGCGGTGGGGAAGAATCCACCGGCGGCGGCATGTGGGAAGATGTAACCTAGGGGCTAGTTCACGCCCAAGTTCAGGTTTTTGCCCACTAGGGAATCGGAGCGGATGGCCAGTTTATCGGCCACCGCCTGGATCTGTTGGGCGGCGGGGGACTCGGGGGCATCTATAACGATCGGAGTGCCGGCATCGCCACCGCTGCGCAGGGTGGGATCCAGAGGCACCGAAGCCAGCAGTGGAACCTCATGGCCAAGAATGACGCCGAGGCGATCGGCCACAATCTGTCCGCCGCCGGTACCAAAGACATCCATGGTGGAGCCATCCGGCATGACCATAGCGCCCATATTCTCAATCACGCCGGCCACGCGCTGGCGCGTCTGCTGGGAGATGGACCCGGCACGCTCTGCCACCTCGGCGGCCGCGGCCTGCGGGGTGGTTACGATAAGTAGCTCCGCATTAGGGATGAGCTGGGCCACGGACAGGGCGATATCGCCCGTGCCTGGAGGAAGATCCAGCAGGAGAACGTCTAGGTCACCCCAGAAAACGTCGGCCAAGAACTGCTGCAATGCACGGTGGAGCATAGGTCCGCGCCAGACCACAGGGGCGTTGCCTTCGACGAATTGCCCGATGGAGATGTGCTTAATGCCGTGGGAAATCGGGGGCAAAAGCATCTCATCATCGAGAACGGTCGGGCCATCGGTGCAGCCCAGCAAATTAGGAACAGAGTGGCCGTAAATATCGGCATCGACGATGCCGACTTTAAGCCCCTTGTGCACCAGCGCCGCGGCGAGATTTACCGTCATCGAGGACTTGCCGACGCCGCCCTTGCCAGAAGCCACCGCAAAGACACGCGTGGTGGATTCTGGCTTGGCAAACGGGATTTCCGGCTCAGCTTGGCCGCCACGAAGCTTCTTTTTCAGCTCGCGGCGCTGCTCATCACTCATGGCTTCCATCGTCACGGTGACGTTTCCTACGCCCTCGATATCCTCTACTGCTGCGCGAGTATTGGACTCGATGGTGGATTTCATGGGGCAGCCAGCGATGGTGAGGTAAATTTCTACGGCTACATCGTTTCCGGTGACAGAAACTGATTTCACCATGTTGAGCTCGGTGATAGGGCGCCCGATTTCGGGATCTTCAACGCGGGAAAGTGCCTCGCGTACGGCGGATTCAGTAATAACGCTAGACATAACCCTTGCCATCTTAGTCGGGCCGCAACAGGAGGTAAACACGCCCTCGGTGTAGAATCATCTAGACGCTCGAGCGCCGCCAATCTGAAGGAGAATAGTATCGCCATGCGCAGCTGTGCCCGCCCTGCCCACGCCATTGCTGGCGTGGTGCTCTCTGCCATGCTGCTTACCGGCTGCTCCTCCCAGTTTGATGGAGATCCTTATGCGGATAATGTTAAGCGTGCCCCCGTTGGCATCATGGTAGATGCTGGTGAGACCGACCAAGTAGTGCTGGCGGAGATCTTTCGCCAAGAGCTGATCAGACAGGGGCGTGAGGCCTCCCTTGTTAGGGAGGATATTTTCCAAGAGTCTAAGTCCGGTCGCTATTTGAACCCCAATGGTAATTTTTATGTCGGCTGCACGGGGGCTTTTCTCAGCGTTCTCAATCCCGGTGAGGCGCGGGAAGTATCCAAGGACTATAGAAAAGCTCAGCAATCCTCCCAACCCGGCGGCGAGGACTACCTGGCGCGTACTCACATCGCTTTAATGTCTGCACTTCCAGGCGACCTAGCCGCAGTGGAACCATCCAGCGCCACTGGCTGTGAGGACGCAGAGCCAAAGCTCCCCGAGAATTTTGTGGCGCTCTACCAGGATGATCTCTTGGACCGCGAGGAACGTCAATCTATAGCTTCATTGACGAAGTTCATCACGCGAAAAGACATCTCTGAATTGGCGCAAGAGGCAGAGCAAAAAGGCGACGTGGCAAAAGTGGTTCGCACGTGGCTGCACGGCTCCGGCACGAAAATGCTCGATGAGGAAGGCGACTCAGATTCTTCCGGTGGGTCTGATCTCACCGGAGGCTCCAAATAGTTTTTCTTTGGCAGGTAGGCGAAAGTTTCCAGGCGTCGACAACTCGGAAACCACCAAGTCAACTAAAACCAACGGGCCCGACAGCTCGTGATTATCTGAACGGCGCTAGATGCCAATTCCCGAACAATTCAGCAGGTCCGATCAACGGTGCTGTTGCGAACGCGGTCGGCCATAGCACAGCAATACCCTCACTCCCTCCCTTCGCGCTCACCGGTAACGCACCTTTCTCGCAGCGGTCACTCCCCGTGAGCGCGAAAGGAGTGAAGTGTGCGCTAAGAACGTGAGAGGCAAGGAGAGTCGAGTCAGAAGAAAGTTCTAGTTGAGAAGCGAGCCGAGTCCGTAGTTCCTGAGGAACGTTGGCCCGCATGAGTAAACCCCAGTGAGGAGTCCTCACTGGGGTTTAAACATTTCGAAGAGCTCTAGATGTCAAAAGCCTCTTCCAGCAGGTTCTTCTGCTCAATCTGGTGCACCTTGGCATTGCCGGTGGCAGTCGAGGACTGGGCACGGCGGGAAACGCGAACCATCTCAGGCATATCTGGGATCAGGGTGCGCAGGTGCTCATTGTAGAACGGCCATGGACCCTGGTTGGCCGGCTCGTCCTGTACGAAGCGAATCTGGGTGGCATTCGGGTAAGCCTCAAATGCCTCGCGCAGGCGGTTGAACGGAATCGGGTGGAGCATCTCCACGCGGACGATGGCGATGTCATCGCGGCCGTCGGCCTCGCGCTTCTTCTCCAGATCCCAGTACAGCTTGCCGGAGACCAGCATGATGGTCTTGACCTTATCGGTATCGCCGACCTTCTTACCGTCAACGTCAACGTAGTTCGGATCATTGATAACGGACTGGAAGCGCTTGACCTCGGTGAAGTCCTCCACGGCGGAGGTGGCCGCCTTGTTGCGCAGCATGGACTTCGGGGTGAAGACGACCAATGGACGCTTCATTTCACCGAGTGCCTGGCGGCGCAGCAGGTGGAAGTGGTTAGCCGGGGTGGAAGGCTGAGCCACGGTCATCGAGCCCTCAGCGCACAGCTGGAGGTAGCGCTCAATGCGGGCGGAGGAGTGGTCCGGACCCTGGCCCTCGTAGCCGTGCGGCAGCAGGAGTACCAGGCTGGACAGCTGGCCCCACTTGGCCTCACCGGAGGAGATGTACTCATCGATAATGGTCTGGGCACCGTTGGCGAAGTCACCGAACTGCGCCTCCCACGCCACCAAGGCGTCTGGGTTGCCCACGGTGTAGCCGTATTCGAAGCCCATGCCAGCGTACTCGGTCAGCGCGGAGTTGTAGACCATGAACTTGCCACCGTTGCCCTTAGAAGCGGCGACGGAGTTCATCGGGTTGTACTCATTGCCGTTGCGTGGGTCGAATGTAACGGCGTGGCGCTGGGTGAAGGTACCGCGGCGGGAATCTTCACCAGCCAGGCGGACGACCTTGCCCTCGCCGGCCAGGGAACCGAAGGCGATGAGTTCGCCCCAGCCCCAGTCGATGCCGCCCTCACGAGAGGACTTCTCGCGATCCTTGGCTACCTTGCCCACGCGCTTGTGGTACTCGAAATCCTCTGGTGGGTTGCCATAGGCGGCACCCAGCTCGGCGAGTTCCTCGGCGGTGATGGAGGTATCCAGGCCGCGGGTGAGCTCCTGGGAGGAGGTGATGCCAGTCTGCTCCTTCGGGCGAGCCTTGCCAGCTTCCTTGTGCTCGGCAAAGACGGACTCCATCTGGTCATGGAAGTCGCGTGCGGCTGCTTCGGCGTCTTCGGCGGAGAGGTCACCACGGCCGATGAGGTCGTTAGTGTAGTGCTCGCGCACTGCCTTGTGCTCGTCGATGACAGAGTAAAGCTCTGGCTGGGTCATGGATGGGTCATCGGCCTCATTGTGACCGCGCAGGCGGTAGACCATGAGGTCGATGAAGACATCCTTGCCAAACTGGCGGCGGTACTCGGCAGCCATCTGGCCCACCCAGACAACTGCCTCTGGGTCGTCGCCGTTGACGTGGAAGACCGGGCAGTCGAAGCCCTTGGCCAAATCGGTGGCGTAGTGGGTGGAACGGCCGGAATCCGGGGTAGTGGTGAAGCCCACCTGGTTATTAACCACGATGTGGACGGTGCCGCCGTTGGTGTATCCGCGCAGCTGAGACAGGTTGATGGTCTCCTGGACAATACCCAGGCCGGTGAAGGATGCATCGCCGTGGAGCATGACCGGAACAACGGTGTGGCCCTCTGGGCCCTTGTCCAAAATGTCCTGCTTAGCGCGCGCGATGCCTTCCATGACCGGGTCCACGGCCTCGAGGTGGGACGGGTTGGCGGCAAGGGTGACCTTGATTTCGCCATCGCCGAACATCTGGAGGTGGTGGCCCTCGGAACCCAAGTGGTACTTAACGTCACCGGAGCCGCCGAGCTGGCCGCCCTTGTAGTTGCCGTCGAACTCGTCGAAGATATCGGCCAGCGGCTTGCCCACGATATTGAAGAGAACGTTCAGGCGGCCGCGGTGCGGCATACCGATGACGACCTCGTCCAAATCTTGGCCAGCGGCAGTATCGATGATGGAATCCAGCAGCGGAATGAGGGTCTCAGCGCCTTCGAGGGAGAAGCGCTTCTGGCCCACGTACTTGGTCTGCAAGAAGTTCTCGAATGCCTCGGCGGCATTAACCTTCTGCAGGATGTACTTCTGCTCCGCGTTGGTGGGCTTCGGCATGCCAGCCTCGAGGCGGTCCTGTAGCCAGCCGCGCTCATCGCGGTCCAAGATGTGGGTGTACTCGGAGCCGACCTTCAAGGTATAGGCGGCGCGCAGGCGAGACAGCACCTCGCGCAGAGTCATCTGCTCCTTGCCGCCAAAGCCACCGACGTTGAAGGTGCGGTCCAGATCCCAAATGGTGAGGCCGTGGGTCGCAATGTCGAGGTCGCGGTGATCCGGGTTAGGCAGGCCCGGCTGTACCCAGCCCAGCGGGTTGGTATCGGCCAGCAGGTGGCCGCGGGAGCGGTAGGACTCGATGAGCTGCATGACGCGGGTGTTCTTGTCCACGCCGGAGTTCGGCACGTCCTGTGCCCAACGGAATGGCTCATAAGGCACGCCCATGGAGGAGAAGAGGTCGTCCCAGAACGCGCCGTCGACAAGCAGCTGGCCAATGGTGCGCAAGAATTCACCGGACTCTGCACCCTGGATGACGCGGTGGTCATAGGTGGAGGTCAGGGTAACCAGGCGGCCGACGCCCAAGTCTGCCAAGCGGTCCGCGGAAGCGCCAGCGAACTCGGCCGGGTAATCCATGGAGCCCACGCCGATGATGGAGCCCGCGCCCTTAGTCAGGCGGGCGATGGAGTGGCGGGTGCCGATGCCGCCCGGGTTGGTGAGGTTAATGGTCACACCAGAGAAGTCATCCATGGTGAGCTTGTTCTTGCGGGAACGGGTAACAATGTCCTCATATGCCGCAACAAACTCGGAGAAGGACTTGGTCTCGCACTCCTTAATGGCGGCAACGACCAGCGCGCGGGAGCCATCCTTCTGCGGGAGGTCAATGGCTAGGCCCAGGTTGATGTGCTCGGGCTGGATGACATAAGGCTTGCCATCCTTGAGCTCGTAGCGCACGTTCATATCTGGGTGCAGCTGCACGGCCTTGACCATGGCGTAGCCGATGATGTGGGTAAAGGAGATCTTGCCACCGCGGGTGCGCTTGAGGTGGTCATTGATCATGGAGCGGTTTTCCCACATGAGCTTGACCGGCATATCGCGCACGGTGGTAGCGGTAGGAATTTCCAGGGATTCTTCCATGTTCTTAGCAATGGCCTTGAACATGCCCTTGAGCTGGCGCTCTTCGCCGCCCTTGTAGTCCGCAATATGGTCCAGCGGGGACTCAGACTTCTTTACGGACTGCTGTGCCTTAGCGGACTTCTCCTGTGCCTTGGACACGGACTTATCCACGTTGGTCTCGCGGACCTCCTGCTTGCGGGCGGTAGTAGTACCCTCAGTCTTCTTCGCGGCTGGCTTAGACGGCTTCGCGGCCTCCTTGGCTGGGGCCTTAGACTTAGGCGCGCCGTTTGCCTCGAAGTAGTCGCGCCACTCCTTATCTACGGAGCTCGGGTCCTTGGAGTACTGCTGGAACTGCTCGTCTATCAGCCACGCATTGGGGCCGAAGATATTCGATGTGCTCACGGCAGGTATTCGCCTCATTTCTCTGCTTTAAAATGGTCGTTTATTCGACTTTAGTGCGGCCTTTGTACGAGCGCATACGTCACCCGCCAAAGAGTCTGCCTACATGATACGGGGCATACCCCTAAACTCACTATGTTAGGGGTATCAATAGCCCCACTTTGCGGTTTCTGGCTACCCCTAGCCTTAGGTAAGGGGTGAAAGCTGCTCGCCGGCGTGCTCGATGACCTGCTTGGCCAGCTTGCGATTGGCGGTGGTGCCTAATACCGCGCCAATGCCCATGGGCATCAGCTTGCTTACCCACGCCCACTTGAGGCGTTTGGTGACTTGCTTGGTAAAAAGCTTGGTCAGGCGCCCATTGATGCCAGACAAAGTGGGGCCGGAGAATCGGGACAGGCTAGCGGCCGAGCGCATACCGGCAACGCTATTGAGGTCCCCGACAAACGTATCGACCAAAGCGGACCCCTTCGAGCCGGTGAGCACGACGAGTACAAGGGCGCGGCGGCGCTCGGGGGACTTGATGTCATCGCCGCGCAGGTAGGCTGAAGCCAAGATGTACCAAGCTGCGGCCTCTAAGAAAACCACGGACTCGCCAGCGATGGTGGCAGCGCCGGTTACCAAACCAACACCCGGGATGGCGGCGGACGCTCCTGCGGCCGCACCGGTACCGGAGGTGATATTAAGGAAGTGCTTGTCAATGAGCTCCTGCAGCTTCTGTGGGCTTGCGCCATTATTGCGCTTTTTTAGGCTCTCGACATATTTGATGATGACGCCAGATTGTATCGATACCGCCCGGTCCAAAGAGTTGAGCAGGGCGGAGGTAAAGCGGTTGCTGTCCTCCGGATCGATGTCATAGGTATCGACGGTATCCACCTCGGTGGAGTTGTCCTTTTTATCTTTAGTAAATAAACCCATGTTTCCTTCTCTTTCGCTAAAACTTATCCGTGCCCAGCATAGTAAAGGCTGTATTAATATGCCGCCGCGCCGCAATCAGATCGCCTTGGGCGTGCAGGCCACCTAAGCTAGTGGACATGGTTAGGCCGCACGAGAATTACCGCGATTCCGGGGATGTCTTCCCGGAGGAGTCCTCCGCGGCGGCGCGACTGAAGGCGGAGCAGGCGCACGAACGCGCCCGCCGCGCCTACGAGGAAGCTCGAAACGCCCTGGCAGATGAGCTTACGGTGCGCACCACCTCTGGTTGGGTGCGCGGTGTTATTGAAGAGGACCTGCGCCCCGATCGCCCCATTAGCGCCGGGCCGGTGTTGACGTGGCGCGGTATCCCGTTTGGAGATACCACCGCTGGGGACAATCGCTTCCGCGCCCCGCAGCCCGCGCCGGCGTGGGAGGGCGTGCGCGATTGCAGTCAATTCGGCCCGCCGGCCCCGCAGCCCACGTATTCCTGGACCGACCGAATTATTGGATCTGAGGATTGCCTGCACCTAGATATTGTGCGCCCGCGCACCGAGGAGAAGCTTCCTGTGGTGGTCTATTTACACGGCGGCAGCTTCATTATGGGTTCGTCTCATATGCTCATGCTTCGTGGTTTCGAGCTAGCCACCCGCATGGACGTGGTCTACGTATCCATCAATTTCCGCCTTAACTCTTTGGGCTATTTGGACCTGCGCAGCCTAGGCGGCGACTGCAGTGCCAACCCGGCGGTGGCTGACCAGATCTTGGCATTGCAGTGGGTGCGCGATAATATCGCCGCCTTTGGCGGTGACCCTGACTCTGTCACCCTCATGGGCGAGTCTGCCGGTGGTGCGGCGGTATTGACCTTGATGACGAGCCCGCCCGCGGAGGGCCTATTCCATCGCGCCATCGCCCAGTCCCCGCCGATCGCTATGATTCACTCCCGGGCTCAATCCACCTTGTGGGCGCGCGAGCTGGTTCACCGGTTGGCCTTGCCGCGCCGCACCTCGGTAGAGGATTTGCGCCAGGAAAACTTTGCTGATTTGGTGCGCTCCGGCCAGTCCATGATGTGGCGGGCAGGCGAGCTTATTCACCTTAATTCCTGTTATGCCCCCACGGTAGATGATGAGCTTATTCCAGAACACCCCATCGCCGCCTTTGAAAACGGCCACCAGCATCAAGTTCCGCTGCTCATCGGCACGAACTCGGACGAGGCTAGCTTTGGCAAATTCCTCTTCCAACGCCAAAGCTCCCGTGAGCGCGCCGCCCTGCGCCTATTGGCCTCCTTCGATCCCCAGCATGCCCCTGAGGTGGTTGCCGCTTATGACGGCGCAGTGGCCCGCGAGGACTTTGCGCACCTGCTTGCCGACGCCCTCTTTTGGGCACCCTCCACCCGCATCGCCGCCGCCCACGCGCAGGTGGCACCAACGTGGATGTACCGCTTCGACTTCGCCTCTGCCGTACTCAAGTGGTTGGGCCTAGGCGCCATGCACTCGATGGAGCTGGGCAACGTCTTTGGTGACCCACATTCTTCGCGCGCGTCCTTCCTTACTAATTGGGGCTCGCGCGCGGAGATGGAAGAACTTACCGCCACCATGCAGCAGCATTGGTCCGCCTTTATCCACGGTGGCCGCCCGAAGATGAGCTGGCCGCGCTACGGGCTCAAGCAGCGGGCCACCATGATCTTTGATGCCGAAGCCTATATTGAAAACGCCCCGCACGAGCTCAAGCGGCAAGCGTGGGAGGGATACCACATGTTGGAGTGGGGAAGTGGGCGCCCAGAGCTGGTGAAATCTTTGGGCTTCCAACCATACGGGTGGGAATAGCGGTAGACTCCACAGTGACCGCGGGCGGCGGCTTGCCTACCGTGGGGACCTCTGCTTCCGAAGGATGGATTTTAAACCACCATGAGCTTTTTCGAAGATATTGCTTCTGCATTGGATGCCGAGGGCATCGAGTCCCGCGTCAATGATGACGTCATGTTCGTTCCAATCACCTCTGATCTGGAAATCCAATTTATTGAAATCGATCCGCTCCTCCCCGCGGCAAATGTCTATATCGCTGCGGCAGACGTTGATGAAGACGATGAGGAATTTGAGGCAGTCTTGGTCTCCGTCGCCTTCTCGGTAGATGACGCTGTGGAGGCGGTTTCTCGCCACATCGCTACCGACCAAGTGGTCACCGTCCTGCGCGATCTGCTGGAGGGCACCGATGAGCGTATTGCGGAACTAGAGTTTGCCCAAGATGAGCTCAACCCGCACTTGGTCGTGGCTGAAGTGGCCAATGACTCGGAGCTGCGTGTGCTTGTGGAGACCATTGACGGTGTCCCGTCTGCCATCGTCCGTTTCCTTGCTTTCGACTTCGACGAAGACGATCTAGATGACATGGAAGATGAGGCCGTCACCCTCGCCTGGGAAGTTGATGAAGAGGATGAGGATCTCGATGAGGCCGACCGCCTCGCCCTCTTTGATAACGCCGACTTTGATGATGTCCCCATCGTGGAGGTTCCTGCCGAGGCCCTCGAGCTTGGTACCTACACCGATTTCGATCGCCTCTTCGACGTCCTGGGGCTTGTCTCTGAGCAAGCTTTGGACTGGGAAGCGCAGCTCGTATCCTTCGATGACGAAGACTATGAAGAACCGGACGTCTACGACATCTTCGGTGAGGATGATGGAGACGAGGACGCGGACTACTTCGACAACGATGATGCCGACGTGGACGATGAATCCGAGGCCGAAGCAGCTGAAGATAAGTAAACCCTACCTCCCATAGCCCAGCTCACCGCCTTTTTGCGGTGGGGCTGGGCCTTTCTCTTTTTCAAAGCATCATTGCAGGTAGGGCTATAGATTATATATTCCTTATTGTCTTGCTACTTTCGCGCGCCGCCAACTAGGCTTTAGAAGGTTCCCGGCCTGTGGTGGGAGTTTCGCCCCAGGCCAAGCCTTGTGAGGAGTGGAAAACCATGGCATTGAACCGCGATACTACGTGGCGATACGTCCTTGTCGTTGTCGCCGTAGCACTCTCGCTCGCCGCGTGGTTTTGCACCGTCCTTGGTGTGTACTCCACGGTGACCGTGACTTTTGAATCTTATCTGACCGCCAGCGTCTGGGTGCTCCTCTTGCTGGCCGCGGTGCTGTTGTACACCTCGCAGTACGGGTTGGTACCCAATTGCATCCTCTTGTATCCCATCTTCGGTGCCTCGGTAAATTTGCTGTTGGGCTCGTTGACGGTGCGCTCGCTGGTCCCATTGTTCTTCGATGCCGTGGGTACCTCCATCGTGGCAATCATCGCCGGTCCTGTGCTGGGCATGGCCACGGGCTTGACCACCACGGTGTTGGGAGGAGTGTACTTTGCCTATGATCTCGCCTTTGCTCCTGTGGGCATCTTTATCGGCGCCGCCGTGGGTTTGATGGCCCGCCGCGGGGTATTTAATAGGCTCTCGTCGATCATTTTTTCCGGCCTCGGTATGGGCATCGGCTCCGGCGTGATGAGCGTATATGTTCTGATCTTTTCGTTCAGCGGGCGTCCACGCCAGGAACCGCAAAACCTTACCAAGTTCTATGAGCTGATCTTTCAAGATGAGCGCCTGGCCATCATCCTGCAAGGCCTTACCTCTGACATCTTGGACAAGGGCTTTACCGTTCTCATCGCCTGCTTGGTTTTGCGTTTTATGCCCAAGGCAATCGCTCGACACTACACGGTGACCTTTAACCGCGAAGTATTGAAAAAGATCCTGCACGCGCCTGACCCGCATGCAGCACCGGATGTGCCGGGGCAGCAGACAAAACAGCCCGTGACCGCTTAGGCGGCTTGGGTTAAGCCGGCGAATAACGACTCGGGGGAGCGGACGGGTTGAAAAGAGCTATCCACGAGCCATACATAGGTGGCATTGGGGCCGCGAGAGACCTCGTGGACGGCATCAACCATCTCCGCCGGCACAAGCGTGCGTACCCAGCCTTCGGCCACGGCAGGTTCCACCGTTTGGCCAAAGTTCTCGGTTATGCGGATGGTGATGAGGTATGCGGGAATGCGGTCTTGCCCAAAGCCACGCACCCGGGCCTTTACGCGCAAACCCACGCGGTGGCGGGTAATGCTCATGCAGTAGTCTCCGCCCGGTCCACCCGCGGCGGTGGGCAGGTGCTTGAGTGGTGGGCGCCAGGTGGGAGTAGGGCGGGCCAGGGAACGTGGGTGGTGCAGGATAGCGGTAATGGACTCGATGGTGTCGTATTCGTGGTAGAGCAAGTCTGCGGCAATCTCGCTGGCGGAACGTGGCAGGAACATCGGGGTGGACTGGGGAAAGTTCTTTTCTGCGTTGTACATGGCCATCACATTAGAACCCTGCGCGGACACTCGCCCACGCTAGTAGAACACCTGTACGAACAGAGGTTGAAAATGGCTTTCCCGTAACTGAAGGATTAGAGTTGCAGCCGATATGATGAATACGCCAAGTGGGGAACTAAGTCCAGAACAAAAGCCGCAAATTCCACGCGAGATCTGGGTTATGGTCACCGCCGCATTCATCATCGCGCTGGGATACGGTCTCATCGCTCCGCTCTTGCCGCAGTTTGTGGTGAGCTTCGATGTCTCTATGGCCGCCGCGGGCTTGGTGGTTTCCATCTTCGCTGCCTCGCGCCTCCTATTTGCGCCGATGTCCGGCTCCTTGGTGGATCGCGTTGGCTCACGCCGTGTTTACCTCATCGGTCTCATGACCGTCGCGGTAACCACTGGACTCGTTTCCATTGCCCAAAGCTACTGGCACATCGTGGCCCTGCGAGCCCTAGCCGGCATTGGCTCGACCATGTTCACGGTCTCGGCCATGGGCCTTATCGTGCGCATGTCCCCGCCGTCGATTCGCGGCAAATGTTCTGCCACCTACGCCACGGCCTTCCTGCTAGGTAACGTTGCTGGCCCGGTTCTAGGCGCCAGCCTGTCCTTCCTGGGCTTTCGTTGGCCATTTTTCATCTACGGGGTGGGTGTCGCACTCGCCGCATTCGTTGTCTGGTGGCAAATGCCCCGCGTCAACCACAAGCAGGCTAACAAGGATGAACTGCCGCCCATGCGCCTGCAGGAAGCCTGGGGTGACACCGCCTATCGTGCGGTCTTAACTTCCAACTTCGCGCACAGCTGGATCAATATGGGCGTACGCGTATCCGTCCTGCCTCTTTTTGCCGCCTCTATCTTCCACAATGGCGCCGCGGCATCCGGCCTTGCGCTAGCAGTCTTCGCCGCTGGGAACGCCATCGTCTTGCAATTTTCGGGCAGGTGGTCCGATATTCACGGCCGCAAACCACTCATCCTTATCGGCCTGGTCGGTTCCGCCATTTTTATGGTGCTCATGGGCATGGCTACCAGTGTCTGGTTCCTCCTGCTCGTGTCCGCCTTCGCCGGCGCATCTTCCGGGCTCATTAACCCCTCCCAGCAGGCCGCGGTGGGAGACATCGTGGGCAATGACCGCTCCGGCGGCAAGGTACTATCCACCTTCCAGATGGCAGGAGACTTCGGCCAAATCTTAGGCCCCATGCTCATTGGCCTGCTTGCCGACGCCTCCGGATTCCCCCTCGCCTTCACCGTTTGCGGCGCTATCGCCTTCATTGGCATCATTGCCTGGGCATTCGGCCGCGATCCGCACGCTGAGGTAGGGAATAAGCCGAAGCGGGTGCCGCAGGAGAACTAAGCATTTGGAGTTGGGCTAGAAAAGTTCAGCCAATTGGGAGACGCATAGATAAACGAAGGCGACGGAGATAATCGCCATCAAGGTGTTGACGAACCAACCATTTCTCCATTTCTTTGGCGTGTGTCTGGTATTCAGCAATACCAGGAGGGTCAGGCCTAAAAAGGGCATGAAAAGTGAGCCGAGGACTCCATAAGCGATGATGAGCCCAGTTGGCTTTCCAAGGAGAAGCAACAACATTGGTGGAAAGGTTAGCCAGATGAGATAAGCGCGGTAATACTTTCCACCGGTACTTGTCCTCGGATCGCCTTGCGGAATCTTTTTGAGGTGGCCAATATAGTCGGCGAACATGAGGGACACGCCGTTCCAAACACCAAGGCAAGAGGAGAATGCGGCAGAGAAAAATCCGATGATGAACATTTTGGAGATGAAGGTTCCGTAGCGGTCCTCGAGTACATCCGCCATATCAACGAGGCCCTGATCGTTATCGGATACGGCGACGTTGGCGCTGTAAAGAAGCTCGGCGCCCAGCACGAGTGTAGCCAGAACGAAGATTCCGGTGACTGCGTAAGCTACCGCATTGTCCATACGCATAACCTTCATCCATTTCGGGGTGTACCATTCCTTTTCCCGCAGCCAGTAACCGTAGGTAGCTAGCGTAATAGTGCCACCTACTCCGCCAGCGATGGATAGTACATAGACGAAGGAACCATCCGGAATCTGTGGCACTAAGCCCCCGATGATTTCGGGAAGGTTAGGTGCAGTAATGGCGGCGATGCCCACTACGGTGACAAACATAATCCCGACCAAGATGGCTGAAAGTTTTTCAAAAAGCTGATACTGGCCAAGCCAAGTCAGAATGAAACAGGAAATGCCCGTAATAATTGCACACATTTCGAGGCTGGTGTTCGGGAAAAGAGCGCTGAGGGCTAGTCCAGTGCCGGACATCGCGGCGGCTCCGTATACGAGTCCCCAGATAACGATATAAGGGGTAAAGTACCAGGCGGTCCAACGCCCCAGCTCGTGCCAACCATGGAACATCGTGTTTCCAGTGGCCAGGCTATACCGTCCGACACCTTCGACCAGTACGATCTTCATGATCGTGCCGATGATGACCGCCCAAAGGAGCGCGTAGCCATAGCGTTGGCCGGCGATCATGGTGGCCACTAGGTCGGCCGCACCGACGCCTGTCGCTGCGGCCACTAATCCTGGACCGACTAAAGTCCATTTCACTCTGGCCTGGTCTGTCGTTGCTGCGTCGTGCCTGCTGCCTGCAGGACGGGCAGAATTTGATTCGTGGGTATGACTCATGGCACCCTCTCAATTAGTTGTGTTGCTAATCACTATAGGGAGGGTGGTGCTTTTCTATCAGGAAAACGCAGATTTCAATTTTCGATCGGCCGTCTATGCCACCGTTCTTCCCGCAGCGTAGAGTGCCTTGGGCATTGCTCGCTGGAGCTTCCATTCGAATTGGATCGGCTTTTCCCCATGGTGTGACACATAATCCACAGCGCCTAAATAGGTATAAGCGCTCGCTGTACCGACTTCGTTCTTCTTATTAAAGCGCGAGGCTATGAGAATCTTGCCATCACGATTCTGATGGCCGATGTAGCGTTTAGCCGCTTTCGACTTCAGCGTCGTTGTTGATTGAGATTCCCAGTGCAATAGATCGGGTGAAATTGGATAGTCTCGGTAATTCGTAGAGACACTTACCTGTTCATCTTTTTGAAACGTCACCAAGAACAGGTCCGTATTGATATCCGGGAAGTATTTCACGCCCTCGCGGGGAAGGTTTACAAGTTGTTCAAGGCTCCCAGTCTCCAAAGCACCAATTAGTTCGGCCAATGAATAATCCGCGTGCGTTTCCAACACAGAAGTCTCGCTATGCTGCGGAATGATTCGAGAAGAGTCACTGCACAGTTGCATAACCTGTTGCAATTCCCAAGCGACCTGCGGGTGCTGGCGCAAAATTGACAGAGCCTTGTCATAGGAACCGGGATGCGGAGAATTTGAGTTCGCCCAGAACCCGAGGACGAGCATTCGGGTGAAGGCTTGATCGGATTGAGCCATGTCAGCGTAGCGGAGATCTGGGGTGGAAAGGATGCGCAGATAGGCGTCGACTCGGTGCGGATCGTTGACGTGCAGGAAAACCCGAATCCGATTGAGCAGAAATGTTTCAGTCTCATTGGCGTTCTGCTGAATAAGGCCTTCTTCACGAAGAAGCCGCGTCCACGAATATTTTGAGGGGCGGTAGATATCTTCTAGCTGGAGATTTGATTCCTCAAGGAACTCTTTAAGATCTGTAGTTCCAATTTCAGAAAGTAATGCACGTACTTTGCGTAGTGAATTTCGTGAGATCTTCTTGACATTGCGAAGAACTTGCTCGGTTGTCGTTTGGTCTAGCTGAATATGTGACCCCGGCGGAGTTGTGGGAAATCCCTGTTCAATTTCTTCGGTCAAGCGCTTGCCCCGTTTCCGAGTTAGGGCATGGAACTTGCGCTCGAAATCAAAATCCGCATGCTGTTGGCCAATGAAATCGAAAATGACACAGGAGTCTTTACCTGGAGATAGACGGAGACCGCGACCCAGTTGTTGCAAAAAGACCACGGGGCTTTGCGTCGGGCGGAGCAAAAGTAGGGTGTTAACAGCAGGAATGTCTACGCCCTCGTTAAATATATCTACAGAAAACAGAACTTTGACCTCACCCGTCTCCAGATCTCTAATGGCCTGGGCCCGCTCGGCGGCGGAGAGTTCGTTCGTTACAGCGCGCGCTGGGATTCCAAATTGTTGGAATTGCGTTGCCATATATTTTGCGTGAGCGATAGTGACGCAAAAACCGATGGCTTTCATCTCTGAGAGATCGAAAATGCGCCGGTTCAGCTCGTTAATAATGAAGCGGGTGCGCTTTTCTCCTGCTTTGATGTAGAACTCGGAGAGCTCTCTGGAGTTATAGTCTTTCTTGCCTCGGATCCAGGTCAACGAAGAAAGGTCCGTCCCATCAGCGATCCCGTAGTAATGCATGGGAACTAACAGCTGCAAACGCAAAGCATCCCACAATCGCAGTTCATGGGCAACGCGATAGTCAAAGTACTTCTGAACGTTTTCGCCATCACCACGTTCCGGCGTAGCTGTTAAGCCTAAGAGCTCTCGTGGTTGGAAGTGGCCTAAAAGCGCGTTATAGGTGGGAGCTTGTGCGTGATGAAACTCGTCGATTATTACGACATCAAAGCGTTTGGGATCTAGCTGTTCTAGACGGGAAGCACGTAGGGATTGCACGCTGGCAAAAACAAAATCCCAACGGTGCGGCTCGGCGCCGTCGACAAGCAGCTCGCCAAAGTCTGCGTCTTTGAGAACTTCTCGGAATGTCCGTCGGGCTTGGTGAAGAATTTCCTTCCGGTGAGCCACGAAGAGCAATCGGGGACGTCGCTTCCATTGTTCGCAAAGATTTCGATAATCTAGTGCAGCAACTACGGTCTTTCCAGTTCCTGTTGCAGCTACCAGAAGGTTTCGATGTCGATCCTTTATCTCCCGCTCTGACCGCAAAGCCTCGAGCATCTCTTCTTGGTATGGGTAAGGCGTTACCTCTAGGCCAGAAAGCTCCAATTGGCGAAGTGCTCCGGACGATTCACCGCCTTTGGCTATGCGTAGAGACCGCTCGAGACGCTCCATGTCACTATTTGGGACGAAGGTTTTAAAGTGGCTGTCGTGCCAGTAACTATCGAAAGTCTTGATGAACTTATCAATCACTTCCGGTGTTGCGGTGTTAGAGCCGCGGACATTCCATTCCCAACCATCGACAAGAGCGGACCTTGACAGGTTAGAACTACCAATAAATGCAGTGTCGAAACCGGATTTTCGTCGGAACAGCCAAGCTTTGGCATGAAGGCGAGTGGATTTGTGTTCATAGCAAATTTTCACGTCTGCCTGATACTTCTCGACCAATCGCTTGAGCGCGGCTGCGTCAGACGCACCGCAGTACGTAGAAGTAAGAAGACGGAATGGGATTTTGTTATCGCGAAGATACTCCAGCTGTCTATCGAGGACGCTAATGCCGGAATTCTTGATGAAAGCGCACAGCAGGTCTACCGAATCGGCCGTTTTAATTTCTCTTTCGATCTCGCTGGTTAAACTAGATTCTCCCCGGGCATTGGTAAATAGTGCGCTCTTGGTGAGTGAAACGTCAGGAAGGAGGGGAGGATCCGCTAATCCGGAGTTGTACACAGCATAGAGGAGCTCCTCGGAATCGATTCCTTCATCATCGCCCAGCAGAAGCGCAATGGTGTTGATGAGGGCAACGCGGTCCTCGGGCGACTTCAAACTACGGAGACGGTGTTCTAAGAGTGAGCCGATGTGTTGAGAAACCGCCGAAGTATAGCGGCCCTGAGCTTCCTGATCGGAGCTTCGCCCGATACCGAATCCTGCAGCAGGATGTTGGTTTAACGTTTCCTCCATTCGTTCGCGAATACGGGTCGTAATGGGGGTTTCGTATACACCGAAAGGTAGGGAAGAGTCGGGACTGATGCTCATAATGACCAAATTCTAAAGGCTGGGCATCCTAAATTGGCATAAGAGAGCATTAGTGACTAAGTGTTCTCCCGCTGGTGTTGCGTTTAGCGGAGGATATCCGCCGAATTCTGGCGAAAGGATACTATGAAAGAAAGGAACTTTCGTTCCTTAGATGTGATTAGAAGCTAATGCTTCTACCGCTGGAATATCAGCGGGAGCCCAGTTCAAACTGGCGGCCTCTGCGGGGGTAACCCACTTCGTTTCGTCGTGGTCGGTCAGGCGGAGGTCGCCGTCGACAAGCGTGCAATAGAAAGTCGTTAGCTCAATGGTCGCGAATTCGTACTCGTAAGTTGTTGTCGCGAGCTTCGCTCCCACCTCGGCTTTGAGGTTAAGCTCTTCGTGTATCTCCCGAGCTAGAGCCTGCTGAGGCGTTTCACCAGGCTCAATCTTTCCACCTGGAAATTCCCAGTGGCCTTCTAATGGCTTGCCCGGTTTCTTTCGGCAGGCGAGGAAGCGCTGGCCGTCATGGAAAACGGCGCCGACGACGCGAATGGGTTTAGACATGACTCTATTGTGCCTTGGATCTCGAAAACGTCTAGACAGTGAGCTGTTACTTAGATAACATGTCCCCAATGTTCGCGTAAGGCTGTCACGCGGGCTTGATTTTTGTAGGCAAGCTTGAGGGGACGGTTTTACTGTGACTTCTACCGAATCGGTTTACTCCTCCATCCAGAGCCATGACGGGGAAATCCCGCAGCCTGGGGGACGGTGGAAACTCTTTTTATATAGCGCGATTGGCGCGTTCGTATTCTTCCTGCCGGTGACGTATCAGGATAAGCGCTCCATTCCTTTGGACCACATGGTCACGATGGTGCGTGAGGGGATTCCTGCGGCGGTGCCGTGGATTATCTTTGCCTTGGCCGTGTACGGGACGGTGCGCAGTTTTACTACCGGCGCGTTTAAAGAAAGCGTGCTGCAGGCAGTCTTTGCGGTGCTCAATATTGTGGGTGCGGTGGTTTCGTTCCTGATGGTCATCGACGCACTGCCGTGGGTGCTCGGTGACGAGGACCTGGTGCCATTCTTGTGGAACTCCATTGCCACTCCGGTTGGGCTTATCGTGCCGATTGGCGGTGCGTTCCTCGCGTTTCTCATTGGCTTTGGTTTGCTGGAATTTGTCGGCGTGCTCATGCAGCCCATCATGCGGCCGCTGTGGAAGACGCCGGGGCGCTCAGCAATTGACGCGGTGGCCTCGTTTGTAGGCTCGTATTCGCTCGGAATTTTGGTCACGGACCGCGTGTATCAAAAAGGCGGCTATACCGGGCGCGAGGCAGCGATTATTGCCACCGGCTTTTCGACGGTCTCTGCGGCCTTCATGGTCATCGTGGCTAAGCAGCTTGACCTGATGAAGGTCTGGGGTACCTACTTCATTGTCACGCTCATTGTGACCTTCGTGGTTACCGCCATTACCGTGCGGATTCCGCCGCTGCGGACGATTCCGGACGAATATTTTGCGGATGCACACCCAGATCCGGAAAAGCCGGTAGAAGGCTCGCGCATCAAAAACGCGTGGCGCGAGGCGATGCTAGCGCTACAGCGCGCACCGTCTTTGTGGGAATCCATCTGGGAGAACTTGCGCGATGGTGTCCGCATGGCGGCGGCCATTGTGCCTTCCATCATGTCGGTGGGCCTCATTGGCCTGTTGCTGGCGCGCTTTACACCCATCTTTGAGTGGATTGGTTACCTGTTCTACCCATTCGCGTGGGTAGTGCAGCTGCCGGAGCCGGTACAAGCCGGCAAAGGTGCGGCCATGGGAATTGCAGAAATGTTCCTGCCCGCCACCGCAGTGGCAGGCAGCGACAGCATGGTGCTCAAGTTCGTCATCGGCGTGGTGGCAGTCTCTGCCATTATTTTCTTCTCCGCGCTGGTGCCCTGCATCCTGGCTACCAAGATTCCGGTGAAGCTGACCCACCTGGTCATCATTTGGTTTGAGCGCGTGGCGCTGACCATTCTTATCGCCACGCCGATTGCTCACCTGCTGTTTTGATTTAAGAGCTAGGCCTCGATGTGGGCCGTGACGATGTCATCGATAAGCCGCGCCGCCGCTTTGGCGGTGCGGTTATCTATGTCGAAGGTGGGGTTGAGCTCGACGACGTCCACCAGGGCCAGCTTGCCCGTTCGTGCAATAGCTACGGCCATGGCGCGGATGCGCTCATAGGAAACGCCGAGGGAGGCTGGGGCGGATACGCCCGGCGCGGTAGAAGCCGGTAGGACATCGAGGTCGATGGACAAGTGGACCTTGTCCTTGCCCTCGGTAGCCTTGGCGGCTAGCTCAGCGCACTCGGCTGGGGTGAGATTGACTAGTTCCTCGTCCAGGGTGATGGCGACGTTCAGGCTCTCTGCCTCGTCGAAAAGCACAGCGGTGTTGTTGGGGCGGGAGATTCCCAACACGGTGTAGTCGAAGTCGTCGGAAAGCTCCGAAATCTGCTTGAACGGGGTGCCGGAGGTGGCTTGGTCCGCGCGGCGCAGATCGAAGTGAGCATCCAGGTTGATGATCTTGGTGGCGCCTACCGCGCGGTAGAGGCCGCGGTGGGAGCCGAAGGCGGTTTCGTGTCCGCCGCCCAGGATGATGGGGAGGGTGCCGGCCTCGACGAGTTCCTGCACTTTATCGGAAAGAGCATCGTGGGCGCCGTCGAGGTCGTCGGACTGGGTGGTGATCGTGCCGGCGTCGGCAAGCGCATGCTCATGGTGGACTGCCAAGGAACCTAGGGCAGCTCGCAGCGCGGCCGGGCCTGCGGCTGCACCTTGGCGGCCGCCATTGCGCAGCACGCCCTCATCGGAGGCAAAACCCAGAAGGGTTACGGGGGCGGGGGAGTCGGTGGATTGATTGATAACGCTATGCCAGCGCGCGTGCTCTGGTCCCGGGCCATCGGAGCGGCCGGACCATTCGGGGGCGGGGGTGAAAAGTTCAGCTTTTTCAGTGTTCATGTTTTTCGATGTTAGGCGGAAACGACGAGTTCTTCTGGCTCTTCGGTGGGTTCATCCTCATGTGTTACCTCGTGCCGGTTGGTGAGGAAATAAACCGCCGTCATAATGGCGATGAAGGCGACACCCACCACGAGGGAAATGCGGTACTCCTCTTGCCAGACCATGATGCCGAAGGTCATGAGGATGAACGCGATGGACAGGTACTGCCCATAGGGCCAGAAGGGAACTTTGTATTTGAGGTTCGCTACGTCTTGTGTGCTCATTCCGCGCCGGGAGTATAGGTGAGCCAGCAGAATCATAAGCCAGACAAACACGGTGGCGAAGGTAGCTAGCGAGGCGATGACCTCGAAGACATTCTCCGGCAGGAGGGCATTGAGTATGGTGCCAATGATCATGGTGGCGATGAGGATGATGGTGGTCATTACGGGTACGCCACGCACTACCTTGGACATGAACTTAGGGGCGTGCTTTTGGTGGGCAAGGCCAGTGATGACGCGTCCTGCACCGAAGAGGTCGGCGTTGATGGCCGATAAAGCTGCGGTAATGACCACGAAGTTGAGCAAACCTGCGGCCCAGGAAACGCCAAGGGTATTAAAGATTTGGACGAAGGGGGACTGCTCGCCGGTAATCTCGCGCCATGGCGTGATCATGAGAATGACGGCGATGGCAAGGACATAGAAAAGCAGGATGCGCATGGGCACCGTATTGATTGCTTTGGGTACGGATTTTTCTGGGTGCTGGGCGGCGCTGCCGGCAACACCGATGATTTCGGTGCCGCCAAAGGCAAAGAGAACGAGGATGAAAGAAGCGATCATGCCCGTGGGGCCGTTGGGGAAGAAGCCACCGTCGTTGACGAGGTGGACGGGGCCGGTGGTGTGGGCATCAGAAAGCCCAAAGGCTAATACCGCAAGGCCGCCGGCAATCATGGCGAGTACGGCGCCGACCTTGATGATGGTAAAGGCAAATTCTAGTTCACCGAAGGCCTTGACAGTGGCGAGGTTTGCGCCGCCCACGATGAGCAAGGTGGCTGCAACCCAAACCCACTGCGAGACGTCTGGGAACCAAAAGCGCATATAAACGCCGATGGCGGTGAGGTCCGCAAGCGCTACGATGACCATCTCAAAGGCGAACATCCAGCCGGTGATGTAGCCCGCCCATCCGCCCATGAACATGCGGGCGTAGCCGGCGAAGGAGCCGGTGATGGGGTGGCGCACGGCCATTTCACCTAGGGCGCGGAGCATGAAATACACCACCGCGCCGGCGAGGAGATAGACGACGAGGACAGAGGGGCCAGCGGCTTGGATGGCGCCGGCTGAACCATAAAACAGTCCGGTGCCGATCGCGGATCCGAGGGCGATGAAGTGCAGGTGCCTGTGTTTAAGGCCGTGTTGGGACATGGCATCTCCTAGCGTATGAAAAGTTTTATGTAGTCTAAGTCTCTATCTGTCCAAAGTGTGTCGCGGAACATATTTATTTGTCTGGAATTTCAGACTTGGTGCCGTGTGCTGCACTGATAAGCGCCACAGTGGTGCTTAAAATTGCCCTCCGTGAGTACCAACAGAGTCCCGGCGGCGCGTCATGCGATGGAGATCCTCAAGCTTTTGTCCACTATCGACGTCCCTATATCTGCCGCTCGCATCCAAGGTGAGCTCAACCTGCCACGCTCGTCTACATACCACCTGCTGGCGGAGATGGTTGATGCTGGTTTTGTAGCCCATTTGCCGGAGCACAAAACGTATGGACTGGGTCTGGCGGCGTATTCCATGGCTTCGGCCTATGTGACGCAGCAGCCCTTGGTGCGCATGGCCACTCGGGACTTGGAACAGTGTGCGGCGCTGGTGGGTGGATCGGGACACCTGTCACGTATGGCTGGATCGGAAATTTTGTATCTGCAGGAGGTGCGTGCGGCCGGCGCTACCTCCTTGGTGACCGCGGTGGGCGTGCGCCTGCAGGCACATAAAACGGCGTCCGGGCGCGTGATGCTGGCGCATCTGCCTGATGCGGAGGTGCGCGCCGCCTTTGATACTGCGGGAGGTAGCGGCTTTGCTGCATTGAAAAAGCGCTTGAGTTTGGTGGCTGCACGCGGGTGGGATCAAGAGATCGAAGAGATTACTCGCGGTCAGGCCTCTGTAGCGGCGCCCATCCTGGATCACTTGGACCGCCCTGCAGCGGCGGTGGCGGTGACGTATCCGGTTGGGACGCCGGATGTGAAGGTGGACGCCGCTATTCGGGCCTTGCTAGAGGTATCGGACAAGGTCGCGGCCAAAATGTACCGCAATCGCAAAAAGTGAGGTAGCATACATTCATCGCGTTAGGCTGTCGCGCGACACATCACAATTGTTGATCCCTTATTTAGAGGAGTATTTGCCATGCCTAACGCCTACCCAACCACCGTGACCGTAAACGTCGGCGCGCTGAGCATCGAGGATGTTGTTGCCGTTGCCCGCTATGGCGCGCAGGTGGAGATTGCGCCTGCAGCCCTAGAAGAGGTGGCCGCTACCCGCGAGCGCGTGGAAGAACTAGCACAAGATCCCACCCCGGTCTATGGCATTTCCACCGGCTTTGGCGCGCTTGCTCGCCGCCATATCCCAGAGGAGATGCGCGCCCAGCTGCAGCTTTCCCTGGTACGTTCGCACGCTGCGGGTACCGGACCGGAAGTGGAAGAAGAAGTCATCCGCGCACTGATGCTGCTGCGCCTGTCCACCTTGTGCACTGGCCGCACCGGCGTGCGCCCCGTAGTGGTGGAAACGTATGCCAAGGCCCTTAACGCCGGCATTGTGCCGGTGGTGCGCGAGTATGGCTCCCTGGGCTGCTCCGGCGATTTGGCGCCGCTTGCTCACTGTGCGCTGGCCCTGTTGGGCGAAGGTGGGGTGCGCGTGAATGGCGAGCTGCAGGATGCGGGCGAAGCCTTGGCCGCAGCTGGCATCGAGCCGCTGCAGCTGCGCGAGAAGGAAGGCCTAGCGCTTATCAACGGCACCGATGGCATGCTGGGGCAGCTCTGCTTGGCCATCACTGACCTGCGCGCGGCCGCAAAGACCGCCGATATTGCCACCGCCATGACCGTGGAAGGCCTGCTGGGTACCCTCGTGGTCTTCGCGGATGACCTGCAGCAGCTGCGCCCGCATCCGGGCCAGGCCGATGCTGCGGCTAATATCCTCCAGGTGGCCGAAGGCTCTGAGATCTTGGAGGCCGCGCTGGAGGAGTTCAAGAAGAATCAGGTGCAGGATGCCTACTCCGTGCGATGCGCCCCGCAGGTAGCTGGCGGATTCCGCGATACCTTGACCCACACCGCCCAGGTAGCAGAGCGCGAGCTGGCTGCCGCGGTGGACAACCCGGTGGTGACCAAGGATGGTCGCGTGGTCTCTAACGGCAACTTCCACGGCGCGCCGGTGGCCTATGCGCTTGACTTCCTGGCAATTGTCACTGCGGACTTAGCCTCCATTTCTGAGCGTCGCACCGACCGCTTCCTGGACCCGGCGCGCAACCGCGGGCTGAACGCCTTTCTTGCCGACGACCCCGGTGTTGACTCCGGCCACATGATCGCCCAGTACGCCCAAGCCGGCATCGTGAGCGAAATGAAGCGCCTAGCCAACCCCTCTTCGGCCGATTCCATTCCTTCTTCGGCCATGCAGGAAGACCATGTATCCATGGGCTGGTCCGCTGCCCGCAAGCTACGCAAGGCCGTCGATGGCCTGCAGCGCGTGCTTGCCGTAGAAATCCTCACCGCCGCCCGCGCTATCGACATGCGCGAGGGTACCCCAGCCAAGGGAACCGGCGCGGTCATCGCCAAGCTGCGCGAGACCGTCAAGGGTCCAGGTGTGGACCGCTACCTATCGCCGGAAATCGAGGAGACCGTGCGCTTGGTTAAGGAGGGCGCGCTTGTTGAAGCCGTCGAGAACGCTACTGGAAAGCTGCGTGATTAATATGGCGACCATTTCTTGGCACCCACAATCTGAGCCCAACCCCTTGCCGTTTTCCCCTTTTAAAGCGAGCACAGTGCCGCGCCCCATTGGCTGGCTTTCCAGCGTGGATGGTGAGGGCCGCGAAAACATCGCGCCCTATAGCCAGTGGCAAAACCTCACTTTCGATCCACCCATGGTGATGTTTTCGGCCAACCAATACCCGGATGGTCGCCGCAAGGACACGGTGCTTAACGCGGAGGAAACCGGCTGGTTCGTGTGGAATATGGCCACCTATGATCTGCGCGAGGAAGTCAATAAATCCGCCCAGGTGCTTGACTATGGCGTCAGCGAGTGGGACCGCCTTTCCGTTACTAAGGAGTATGCGGACAATTACCGCATTCCCATGGTGAAAGAATCCCCGGTGAAGTTCGAGTGCCAGTACAAGACCACGCTGCGCGTGCCCGGTAATTCCAAGGTGGGCAGCATCGACCTCGTGGTAGCGGATGTAAAGACTATCCATATCGATGAATCCGTCATCGATGAGGAAGGCAAGCTCGACATCCTTAAGATTAAGCCCATCGCGCGCATGGGCTACTTTGACTACACCGTGGTCACAGAAAAATTCGAGATGCGCGTGCCTGGTTCCGACGACGCCGCGCGCGCCGGGTTAGAGGGCAGCGCGTAGTGCATCGGCCATGGCCTGTTGGCCCGCGTGGGTGGGGTGCATGGGAAAGGAATTAGTCTCCTGGCCCGTGAAGTCCACCCACGGTGAGGGGGAGCAGGCGGTGTGGTCTAAGGCGGCGTCGGCAAGCACGTATATAGCCCCATTGCGCTCGGCGGCCTCGCGCACCGCCTGGTTGATGCGCTCGATGGAGCGTGCCAACCATTCCCGGTCACTGGCCGGGATTTTTTCTATGTAGGGGCAGGTCTCGCCGCGCTTAATTAGCGGAAGATAACCAGTAGCCAGGACTTTCGCGTCAGGGGAGCGGCGGTGGATCTCCTCGTAGACCTTGTCTAGACGGCGGGGTAGATCGCGAATTTCCAGGTCTATCTGCGGGCCGGATTCCGCCTGGCAGATATCATCCGTGGCGCATTGGGTAAGGCGTACGAAGCTGGCGTCATTGCCGCCGATGGAAAGGCTCACCAGGTCGGTGTCCTCTCGCAGGGCGTCGACCTGGGCGGGGTGTTCGCCGGCCGAGGAAAGCACATCGAGGGTGCTAGCGCCCTGGCAGGCTACATTGGTGAGCTCCGCGTCCATTTCCTTGGCTGCAAGCTCGGGGTAGGAATCCTGAGCGCGCACGCAGGTATTGGGCGGATCGAGCGGCAGCGTGGTTGAGCCCATGGCCGCATAGGAATCCCCCAGGGCGACATAGTGGGGTGGCTGCGGCTCCTCGGCGGGGGTGGAACAAGCGGCGAGGAGGGCCACGGAAAGGAAGGGGATGAACCGGCGCATGCAGGCCATCGTAGATCATCCCGCCTGTGTCTCATATACGAGACAGTTAGGGTTCATGTGGCATGGTACACAGAGCTATGTCACAGTACTTTATGACATGTGACGCTGAACAAGTCCTCGGGGACAGCCCCGGGACACCGGCCTAGGGGACTTGGGAGGGCGTCGAAAAAGCACGAAGAAAGGAAGCCATGTCTCAACCACGCGAAGTACGCGCGCCGCGCGGAACCGAACTGTCCGCCAAGTCTTGGCAGACCGAAGCGCCCTTGCGCATGCTCATGAATAACCTCGACCCCGAGGTTGCCGAGCGCCCCGAGGACCTCGTGGTCTACGGCGGCACCGGTCGTGCAGCGCGCAGCTGGGAAGCCTTTGACGCCATCGTAGAATCCCTCAAGGACCTCGAATCCGATGAAACCCTGCTGGTGCAGTCCGGCAAGCCGGTGGGCATCTGGAAGACCAATGAGTGGGCACCGCGCGTGCTTATTGCTAACTCCAACCTGGTGGGAGACTGGGCTAACTGGGAGCACTTCCGCAAGCTCGAGGATGAAGGCCTGATGATGTACGGCCAGATGACGGCCGGCTCCTGGATTTACATCGCTACCCAGGGCATCCTGCAGGGCACCTTCGAGACCTTCGCAGCCGTGGCCAAGAAGCGTTTCAACGGCACCCTGGCCGGCACCTTCACCCTGACCGGCGGCTGCGGCGGCATGGGCGGCGCACAGCCGCTGTCTGTCACCCTTAACGGTGGCGCCTGCCTCATTGTGGACGTTGATGAAACCCGCCTGAAGCGCCGCCAGCACAAGCGCTACCTGGACGAGGTCGTCACCGACCTAGATGAAGCACTCAAGCTGGTTCTTGACGCTAAGGAAAACAAGAAGCCGCTCTCCGTAGGCCTGGTAGGCAACGCCGCCGAGGTATTCCCAGAGGTCCTGCGCCGCCAGCGCGCCGGGGAATTTACCGTCGACATCGTCACCGACCAGACCTCGGCCCACGATCCATTGTCTTACCTGCCCTCTGAAATCACCATGGAGGACTGGCATAACGAGGCCAAGGCAGACCCGACCACCTTTACCAAGAAGGCTCGTGAGTCCATGGCGGCCCAGGTCCAGGCCATGGTCGAATTCCAGGATGAGGGCGCCGAGGTCTTTGACTATGGCAACTCCATTCGCGATGAGGCCCGTAAGGCTGGCTACCAGCGCGCTTTCGAATTCCCAGGCTTCGTCCCGGCTTATATCCGCCCACTCTTCTGCGAGGGCCTAGGACCGTTCCGCTGGGCCGCCCTGTCCGGTGACCCAGAGGACATCAAGGTCACCGACCAAGCGCTCAAGGAGCTCTTCCCGGATAACGAGCACCTGCACAACTGGCTCGATGCCGCTGAGGAGTACGTCGAATTCGAGGGCCTGCCGGCACGCATTTGCTGGCTCGGCTATAACGAGCGCCACAAGGCCGGCCTGCTCTTCAATGACCTGGTGCGCGAGGGCAAGATCAAGGCTCCTATTGTCATCGGCCGCGACCACCTGGACTCCGGCTCCGTGGCCTCCCCGTACCGTGAGACCGAAGCCATGCTCGATGGCACCGATGCCGTGGCCGACTGGCCGCTGCTCAACGCCATGACCGCTGTGTCCTCCGGTGCTACCTGGGTATCTTTGCACCACGGCGGCGGCGTAGGCATGGGCCGTTCCATCCACGCCGGTCAGGTTACCGTTGCGGACGGCACCGAGCTTGCTGCGGCTAAGCTGCGCGCGGTGCTGACCAATGACCCGGGCATGGGCGTTATCCGCCACGTTGATTCCGGCTACACTCGCGCAAAGGAGGTCGCCGATGAGCGCGGCGTCCGCATTCCAATGGAATTCAAGGCAAGGGACTAGATGAGCACACTTTTTACCGGAATTTCAGAACTCCGTACGGTCAGCGAGCGCGGCACGCTTAACGACGCCGCCCTGGTAGCCGAATCCGGCACCATCTCCTGGATTGGCCCGGCATCCGAAGCGCCGGCCGCCGATGAGAAGGTGGACCTGGGTGGCCGCGCCGTCCTGCCGGGATGGGTCGATTCGCACACCCACATGGTCTTCGACGGTGACCGCTCCGCTGAGTTTGAGGCCCGCATCTCCGGCGGTTCCTATGAGGCTGGCGGCATCGCCGTAACCATGGACGCCACCCGCCAGGCCGGCACCGACCGCCTAGACAAGCTGGTGGCAGATCGCGTGGCCGCTGGTCGTCGCGGCGGCACCACCACCTTCGAGACCAAGACGGGCTACGGCCTCAACACCGAGTCCGAGGTAGAGGCCGCTAAGGTCGCGTCCCGCCACGTAGATGACGTGACGTTCCTTGGCGCCCACTTGGTGCCGCCAGGGGCAGACGCGGAAGACTACCTCGACGAAGTCGTTGGCCCGATGCTCGAGGGCGTCGCTCCCTATGTGCAGTGGATCGACGTCTTCTGCGAGCGCGGAGCCTTCAACGAGGAACAATCCCGGCGCGTACTGGAAGCCGGTAAGAAGCTAGGCCTTGGCCTGCGTGTGCATGGCAACCAGCTGGGCGAAGGCCCAGGCGTGGCCCTAGCCGTGGAGTTGGGTGCGGCCTCGGTAGACCACGTCAATCACTTGAGCGACGAGGACGTCGAGCTGCTGGCTAATTCCGATACAGTGGCCACCATGCTGCCGGCTTGCGATCTGTCCACTCGCGAGCCGCTAGCCCCAGGCCGCAAGCTTCTCGACGCCGGCGCAACCCTCGCCATCGCCTCCAACCTCAACCCCGGCACGTCCTATACCTCCTCGATGAACTACTGCGTGACCACCGCGGTCCTCCAGCAGTACCTGTCCGTTGATGAGGCCATCCACGCGGCGACCACCGGTGGGGCTACCGCCCTGCGTCGCCACAACGTGGGCAATGGTCTCGACCCGCAGGGCCGACCCGCTAAGGGCACCATCGTGGAAGGCGCCGCCGCCGACCTGCACGTGCTCGACGCCCCCAGCGCCGTGCATTTGGCCTACCGCCCAGGCATGCCGCTGAGCTATCGCACCTTTATCGCCGGAGCCTAGCGCTCTTCTAGAAAGGTCGCCGCTATCTGATATAGCCGGCGGCCTTTTTCTTTTGTCATATGTAGCCACGCATCCTTCTTGCCGATAAAGACTGCGCGCGATCCATCCGGATCTTCCACCATAAAGAGGGTTTCTTCATCTTGTGTACCGTGTACAGTCCACGACTCTGGGTCGTAGAGGCGACGGAAGCGCCCTAGCTCTATCTCTACGTCCCTGCGGGTGATAGCCGGTGGCCGGTAGGGGAGGTTGTCGGGTCCATAGTCCTTTCGCGGGCCTTTTCTTTCTCCGCGCTCAAAATCGCTATAGACCTCGCTCACTTGGGCACGCACCAGCCCATTTTTGTCCTCCGTGGATTCTATGCGTAGGCATAAAGGGTGCCGAGGCCGTGAAGTAAAGCAGGAGTATAGGTGGCCTATCTTCGGCTTATCGACGGCACTAAAGGTCACAAACTTGCCCCGGGATGCGAAATCAAACTCCACCGGAAAGTAGGTTGTGTTCTCGTTGTCCACCACGCTGCCGAGGCTAAGAAGCTTTGGGCGTGCGGCGTATTCCGTGCGGTGAAAGCGCACTGGATCTAGCTCCACCACATAAAATTCAAAATTATCCTCCACCCCGGTTATGCGAAAGACGGGGTTTAGATGAAAACGCCGGTCTGTAATGTGTACATACCCTCCGCTCTGTGGCCGAGGGCTGCGCCTAGTGGGATAGATCAGGCCCGTAGACAGCGAGGACAGATAAAGGTCTACCGGCGGGTCCAGTTCCGTGCTGAACCCTGGATAAGAACTTAGCTTGGCACGGATACGTGCTTGGTCGTCAAGGAATCGTGGGCGTGGATGACTCATAGGCTGCACAGTAGAAGACCGCCCCGATACCACACTTCGGTGTTTTCGAACTGCTTCGAACAGGGCAGGAAATCTGGGCTAGGAAAATCTAGGAGCTGCGCAATGGAGTTTATAGCCACAATCGCGTAGGGTTGGTGAAGCAATGAGCATTACCGATAACGCCACCGGCGGCGTCAACGAGCCGGAAGATTTTAAAAAGTCGGAATCTCAGGACAACTCGCAAGGTGTCACCAAGGACACCAGGGCTGCGAATACTTCTGAGGACACCGGCGCTGAGTCTCAAGACTCGGCCAACGACAATTCCCAGGGGTTCGCGCATCTTGGCCTGCCAGAGAAGATTCTGGAAGCCGTTGCGAAAGTAGGCTTTACCAAGCCGTCCCCCATTCAAGAAGAAACCATCCCGATCTTGATGGAAGGCCGCGACGTAGTCGGCCTTGCCCAGACCGGTACCGGCAAAACCGCGGCCTTCGCGCTGCCGGTTCTGTCGCAAATTGATGCCAAGGCCCGTCACCCGCAGGCACTTGTGCTCGCGCCAACCCGTGAGCTGGCCCTGCAGGTGGCAGACTCCTTCCAGTCCTTCGCCGAATCTCTCAAGGGCGTCGAGGTACTGCCTATCTACGGCGGCCAGGCCTACGGCATTCAGCTGTCCGGGCTGCGTCGCGGTGCGCAGGTCATCGTGGGTACCCCAGGCCGCGTCATCGACCACTTGGAGAAGGGCTCGCTGGACCTGTCTCAGCTGCAGTTCCTTGTCCTTGATGAGGCCGATGAGATGCTGAACATGGGCTTCCAGGAAGACGTTGAGCGCATCTTGGAGGATACCCCGGACCGCAAGCAGGTGGCGCTTTTCTCGGCCACCATGCCGAACGCTATCCGTCGCCTGTCTAAGCGCTACCTCGACAACCCTGCCGAGGTCACGGTGAAGTCCGAGCGCCGCACCAATGACAACATTACGCAGCGCTTCCTCCTCATCCCGCATCGCGCGAAGATGGATGCCTTCACCCGCATCCTTGAGGTCATTAATTATGATGCCATCATCGTCTTTTGCCGCACGAAGCACGAGACCGAAGAGGTAGCCCAGACCCTGCGGGACCGCGGTTTTAGCGCCGCAGCCATCAACGGTGATATTGCGCAGGCGCAGCGCGAGCGTACCGTCGATCAGCTCAAGGATGGCCGTCTGGACATCCTCGTGGCTACCGATGTTGCCGCTCGTGGCCTCGACGTCGACCGCATCACCCACGTGGTTAACTTCGATATTCCTAACGACACCGAGTCCTACGTGCACCGCATCGGCCGCACCGGCCGCGCGGGGCGCTCTGGCGAAGCCATCCTGTTCGTCACTCCGCGCGAGCGACGCATGCTGCGTTCCATTGAGCGCGTAACCAATGCCCGCTTGGAAGAAATGGATTTGCCTTCCGTCGATGAGGTCAATGAAAAGCGCAAGGAAAAGTTCGCGCAGTCCATTACCAACTCCATGGACAATAAGCAGGCGGACTTTTTCCGCTCTTTGGTACGCAAGTACTCCGAGGAGAACAACGCGGCCATGGACGATATTGCTGCAGCCCTCGCCGTTATGCTGCAAGGCGGCAAGAACTTCCTGATGGAAGACAAACCGCTTCCGAAGCCAAAGCGCGACCGTCGTGACGATCGCAAGCGCGACCGCGACTTCAAGGGTGGCGGCAAGGGCCGTGGGCCAAAGCGGCCGGATGGTGACTTTGAGACGTACCGATTGGACGTCGGCAAGCGGCAAAATGTGCGCCCGGGAGCCATCGTGGGTGCCATCGCCAATGAGGGTGGCTTGTCCGCCAAGGACTTTGGCCGCATCACCATCGCGGTAGGCCACACCTTGGTGGACCTGCCGAAGAATTTGGATCCAGCTGTGCTCAAGCGCCTAAAAGATACGCGCATTTCCGGCCAGCTCATCAATATTCAAAAGGACACCGGCCGACCACCACGCCGTGATCACGGCGGTGGACGCAAGCGCGGTGGACGCTGGCGCGACTAAATTTTTCGACTCAATGGGCCTCTTCGGAGGCCCATTTTTTCATGCGCTGTGACCAGCAGTTTTACTATAAACGGGGGTAGCGTGTCGGAGCGATTTTATATACTAAAAGCGCAAACATGTTCTAGGGAAACTTCTGCGGGGGAAGTCTATGAATGCGCCCTACTTTGCCAATACCAATTCACAAAATTCAACCTCACGAGCAGCTACAACCATACGCAAGGCCGAATACTTGTTATGGAGGCGCCTGCATCCAGATCCGGATGAGGATATCGAAATCATCAGCCAATCGTTGTCGGACCTTACTGGTACGCGGCAGTCTCGAATTAGAAATATTATCTTCGCCTTTGAGCGCTTAAAGGAGCTACCACACCTTCAAGCGCGGCAGGAAGAGCTCTATCACCTAGATTTAGACCGCTTAATTACTATCGACCAGACACTTTCCAAGCTAGGGGAGATTGACGCCGATAAACGGCTGCTTATCGACGCCGAATTAACCACCTACCTCACCCCCAAGCGCCCCAACCAAAAATTGCCCTCCCATCGCAACCTGCGGCGTAAGTTGCGGGAGCTTATTGTCCGCCTCGATCCCACTATCGCCGCACGCGATCCACGCCGTAAGGAGTCTTATAACCTCGAGCCCACGGGAGGGGAGTGGGCTGCAGTTTGTCTCGACGTGGGCCTAGAAACCGCCGAAATCATTGACCGAAATATCCGCAGCGTGGCTACGGAGAAGGACATTTCCTTGGCCCAAGCGGCAGTTGCTCTGCTCACCGGCAAGGCTGAAGCCAAGGCGAAGGTGGTGCTCAATATGTACCGCTGCGATCTTCCTGATGCGCCAGCCTTCGTTCAAAGTTTGGGTTGGGTCTCGCCAGAGGTTGCCGACGAAATGCAAACGCGGGCGACAACCGTCCGCGATATGGAAAAGGCAGCACAGGACGAAAGTGGAAACTACGTAACTCCGCCCCATATCCGTGCCTTTGTGGAAGGACTCGACGGAACCTGCCGATGGCCCGGCTGCACGCGGCCAGCAATGGCTTCCCAGATGGACCATCGACACGACTTTGCCGAAGGAGGGCCTACGGCGGCGGCCAAGATGGTTAGTGAATTGGTGTAAACCTATATGCATGACCCAAAAGACCACTACGACGCTGCCTGCCGGTATCTACGTGCGCATTTCCCTAGACAAGCATGACGGCGCCGGTGTTGAGCGCCAAGAAGAAATGTGCCGTAAATTAGCCGCCGAGCACGGCCTTGAGGTATCCCGCGTATATTCCGATAACTCCATTTCTGCTTACTCGGGAAAGACGCGCCCCGGCTTTATTGACCTCGTAGCCGACGTCAAGGCCCGAAAGATTGGCGCGGTGCTATCGTTCGCCCCCGACCGCATTAGCCGCAACGTAAGCGAATACGGACTATTCAAGGCCACCCTCAAAAACACCCACTGCCGCCTTATCTATGTCAATGGCGGCGAGCAGGCCCTAGACGACCCCAACGCTGACCTTATTAGCACCATGCTGTCGGGTGTGAGCCAGTGGGAAAGTGCGATTAAATCCGCCCGCGTAGCCGCGGCCAAGGCACAACACCGCCGCCGTGGGGACTATCCCACCAAGCCGATCCGCCTGTTCGGATATACCCACAGCGGCGAGCCTCACCCGACCGAGGCGCCGCTTGTACGAGACGCGGCAACCCGTATTTTGGCAGGCGAGTCCCTGAACCGCATTGCCCGTGAGTGGGAGGAAAAGGGCGTTACCACCACTCTCGGCAACCGGCCTACCGCACAGAACATACGTAAATCTATGTTGTCTCCCACGACCGGCGGTTTCACTCATTACGAGCTTAAGAAAAAGGACTACAGCCCCGCGGAATGGGAGAAGTTGAGCGCGTGGGAGAAGCTCGGAATTATCGGCCGCGGCAATTGGGAGCCGGTGCTCGACCCCGAGGTATGGCAGGCGCTGTGGGCACACCTGACCAACCCGGCACGAAAGACCAACCTCGTAGGCAGCGCGCCGCGGCACCTGCTTAGTGGCATTGCGCTGTGTGGACATTGTGGCGCGCCCATGTATTGCCGAAACAAGTGGTACAAGAAAAAGACCGAGACAGCGCCCAAGCGCGTGTACTACTGCAAGGGCCGCGGCGGCGGCCACCCAACGCGCATTGCCGAGCCGCTGGAAAACTACATTACTAACCTCGTCCTTGCCCGTTTATCGGCAAGTGACATTGTGGGCGAGCTTGCCGCCGGTGTGGATACAGATCGCCGGGCAGAGTTGACCACCACACGCGATATGGTGCGAGGCCGCATGGCAGACCTCGAGCAACAGGCCACGCTAGGAAACGTAAGCATGGACCAGTTCGGCCGTATGAACAAAGCGTTAACAGACCAGCTTGAGGCTATCGACGCCGAGCTTGTAGAGCTGGCAGGCGCGGGCGGTGTCCTCTCCGAGGTGGCCGGGGTTGCCGATGTTCGAGCATGGTGGGTAACAGCCACGCTTGAGCTAAAGCGCGAACTTATCCGAGCGCTAATGACCATCACCATAGAGGGCACGCCGCCGGTGCAATACAAGTTCAACCCTGAATACGTCACCGTAGATTGGAAGGTGTAACCATGGCCTCTCGCGTACTGAAAATTAAATGCAAGTGCCGCCCAACGCCACAAGGGGCGCCCCGGCCGGTCTCCAACCTCATATGGCTAAAGCAATCTGCCCACGCTAATCGCTACATGGCACCGGCTTTTGACCGGCAGGTGCGTAACGCTGTGGTGACCGACCACGGGCACCAGCCCAATGAGCCTGTAGGGGAGAACGTCTACACCTTGGAATGTACCAAGTGTCGCCGCGTGCATACGGTGAAGTTTGCACAGCTCGTTCAGTGGTGGGGCGATTATCTTAATGGGGGCACCCCCTCGGTTGAGTTATAATCGACTACAAGTTATAATAGCGACACAACTTTATCGGCGTGGTTACCAAACGAGCCTTTACCAGCGTCAATGCTAGGTAAACGGTATTCACCACACTAAGCCGCGGGGAGCCTCCATACCCTGCCTAAACGGTGGCCTTATAACCTCTCTCCCGAGAGAGGTGTGAAAGGTATGCCGAAAATGGCCCCCACAAAATCACCCGTTCAACGCCTGACAGGGCGTCTTATCGCGCAAAAGCGCTGGCACCCAGACACTGACACCACCGAGCTGGAACAAGACCTAGCCGCGTGCCGAATCAGTGAGTACGCCCGCAAAATCATGGCCGAGGCACCTGCCCTCACCCAAGCTCACATTGACGATGTAGCCGCCATTTTGTCTAAGGCGGGTGCATAGCCGTGACCGCACCCGCAATGACGCCTACGCAGCGCGCCGAATATATCCGTCTTTCTTTCGCCACGATGGACACTCTCAAGGCCGCCCACGAGGCCCGCCGCGCGCCTGCCTTAAGCCCCGAGCGCCTAGACCGCTTGACCTCCATCTACCGGGCCAATAAGGCGGTGGTCTAGGTGGAACCAATATGTCTGCACCCCGGCACCGTCGTGGGCGTATGGGAGCAAACCGGCGCAGGGTGGGTATTGGGAGACTTATTCACCATTGCCACCCCTCCGAGAATCTATTACACGGTGCCCGAACCGCCGCCACACATAACGTTCTGGACTGACCGCCCGCAAACCCTCGAAGAGCGCCGCCAACTACGCCGCCGCCTTGGCAACCGCGGTGAACCAAAAGGCGAAGTACTCCCCGACAATCTAAGGCAGCGGCCCAAGCCTGCCCCCTCTAATCAAAAGTGGGTGAAAGTAGGCCTTGTCCTGCCTTGGTACCACGGCAAGAAATCGCGCATGGAAAAGACCCCCGCCGAAAGGACTCACAGCGAGGGTCACCATGCCACCACCAACAACAAAGAAAGTGACGGTTACTATGGTAACCCATAATCTTGAGTCCACACAGTCCGAACAGCATGGTTTGAGCCGGGCAGAACGGTTAACGGACATTCTTAGCAGCGCCGCGCGCGTAGATTTAGACGGCCGTGACTTGGTGCTGGACTACGTGCACGCGCTACAGGCCGAGGGCGTAGCGGTGCTGCCTCTAAAGGCCGGGGAAAAGCTACCAGCGACACCCAACGGCGTGCACGGGGCTACGACCGACCCGGCTACCTTTGACGCCATGTATTCCACCGGCTGCAATCTGGGAATGAACCTCGGTGCCAGTGGGATTGTGGTTGTGGACGCCGATACCCCGGCCGAGGTTGAGGATTGGCAGGACTGGCAGCAAGAGCACGCCACCTCTATGCCGCGGGCTACCGTAGCCACCCCGGGCACCGCCAAGGTGCACCATGGCGGCGGCCATTGGTGGATTGACGCCGAGAATGCTGGGGAGCTCAAAGAGTCCAAAGCAGGCACCGCCACTGTAATGACCGGCGACCGCTACGTTGTATTACCGGGCAGCGTGCGCACCGACGTGGCCGACCCTAACCAGCCTGCTTACGTAGTGCAGGGCGCCGTCTATAGCAGCGTGCAAGGCAGTGCCGTCATTGAGGCTGCACGCCGGATAGACAAGCCCGAGACCAAGACCACGCGAGAGCCCAACAGCACGCCGGTAACCAGCATTGACCATTGGGCGCAAGAAACAGAGTGGGAACAGCTACTAATCCCCGACGACTGGATTAACACCGGCGACAGCGACAGCTGTGGGTGTGACATCTATACAGCACCGGGAACTCACGCTAACCCCAAATCGGCAACGGCACACACCGGACAGTGTGAGCTATCCAACAACGGCGGTGCACTTGCCGTATGGACGGATAACCCACCCCAAGAGCTCATGGACGTCATAGAGGACAAGGGCAAGAGGGTTAGCAAGTTCGACTACGTGACCTATATGCACCACGACGGCGACACCTCGGCCGCGTTTGAGGCTTTAGGGCTTGACTATTCCACCGGCGGGCAGGCGCTAAGCGCCGCTGAATTGCGAGGCAGCGGCACTAGCCGAGAGGCCACGCAGCCGCGCGGCAAAGTAGACCTAAGCGTCATTTTGGCCGACGATTACACCCCGCCCACACCAACCTTGTGGACGCGCACCGACGGCGAGAAGCTGCTTTACCCCGGCCGCTCGCACAGCGTGCATGGCGAAAGTGAGTCTGGCAAGTCTCTACTCATGCAGGCACTAGCCGCCGAGCTCATTACCGCCGGGCAGCGCGTGCTTTACCTTGACTATGAGGACACCGCCCTTAGCGTTATCGGCCGTTTGCGAGCGATGGGAACACCAGACGACGCGACCCTAGCCATGCTTGACTATTGGAACCCCGAGCCCGCGGGCGGCAAGTGCGTAGAGCCCGAGGGGCTGGATTACATGGCCGGGCAGTCATATGGCCTCGTTGTAATTGACGGCGTAACCACGGCGCTATCGGACGCCGGGCTGAACTCAAATGACGGCGACGACGTCGTTCAGTGGTTTGGCAAAGTGGTCAACTATCTAGCCACGTCCACCGGCGCGGCCGTCGTCGTGGTAGACCACGTGGTCAAAAATGGCACCGGCGGGCGTTTCGCAGTGGGCTCAAACCAGAAGATGGGCCAACTTACCGGCGCCGCCTACACCGTGGACGTGCTCACCCCGCCTGCCCAAGGCAAGGTGGGAACCCTCGAGGTCTACATTGGCAAGGATAAGGGCGGCGGCGTGCGAAAGTTCGCAGAGGCCCCCAACCAGCACCGCCAAGCGCGCGTGGCAACAGTGACCGTGGACGGTACAGGCGGCGGTCTCTCGGTGACTGTAGACCCGCCACATGAGGACACCAAGCGCGCCAAGCAAGCCACAGCTACCGACGGTGCTGTTAGCCGTGTAGACCTTTATCTATCTGGCCTCGGTGACGAAAAGCGCCCAAGCCTGCACGAGATTGTGTATGCCATTGTCACCACCTACGACGACGGCGACGGGTTGACAGAGGAGCACCTTAAGAAGCTGTGGAAAGATATATCACCGCGTACCACGGGCGGCGCGAAGAGGTTTACCACAGCCTTTAAACGGGCCAAGGATAAAGGCCTTATCACCCGAAAGAAACGCGGTAGCCGTGCTTGGGTATGCGCCCCCGGCGCTGACATATCCGCACCCGCCCGAGCCTTGGTTGAGCACATCAAATTGGACGCTGAAAAGGACGCCATAGAGGCCCTTGAATAGCGGTAAAAATAATACCTATATCTTGTGTCCCGATGTAATTTCGGGTGTTGTGTCTGGGACACAAGATTTTGCTACATACAGACATGCACCGGGGCACAAGAAAAAGACACCATTAACGCAGCTCAAGCAATATAAATGAGCCCTCGTGATGTGTGTCTGGGTGCGTGTCTATAAACAAAAATGATGCGCTTGTGTCCGTGTGTCTCTCTCCTTTAGGGGAGAGACACACACCAAGGACACCCAAACCGATGTGAAATCAAAGGGAAAAATAAAGGGGTTTGAACCGGCTGTGTAGACATGGTTCACGCCGCGGCCGCGCGTAGTGAGCAACACCAATGAAAGATGGAAATGAATAATTGGAAATATCGCGTATAATTTCCATTGGCCTAGTCTCCGGCCCCTTGCCGGGGTGGGGGTGACTCCCCTCCGCCTCGGCCTCACTATCCTCCCGGTATACAGACTTTTGTACCGCGTAACCCAAACGCTCGGAACCGGCACAGGCTAAACCCCGCATGCGGTGCATAAAACGTGCATAAAATGGCCGTAGAGCGCCAACGCGAAAGGAACAACAGCCGTGACTAGCCCTCAAGTACCCCGCAAAAAGCGCGATAAGACCAATGCGCCCTATGCCTTTTCCCACTCATGGCGCAAGAAAGTCACCTCATGGCGGCGCAAACTTGAGCGCGACCCCGCTTTGGCCGTGTGCTGGTTGTGCGGTGGCGCTATCGACATGAACTTGCCGCCAACGCACGGCCGGGCGTTCACCCTCGACCACCTTGTACCCCTTAGCCAAGGCGGTGACCTCATGGGAGAGGTAAAACCCGCGCACCGCTCGTGCAACTCCGCTCGCGGCGATGGGCGGCGTTCCCGCCGCGGGCCTAATCCACCTACTTTGTTGGACTGGTAGACCACGCCGAGGGCCGAGCAGCCCAAAATCAACGCCTCACGCGGCCATGGACGGCCTTTCACGCCTCGGCGGTACAACTTACCCGGCTACGGCCCTACAGGGCGCGAGAGAGGCACACAGCCCCGTTTGGCCAAAGCGCGCGCCGTGACCCGTGTACGAAAGGATAGTCGAAAATACCGGCATGACCTGCAATTTCATGCACGTGCATGAGGTTATAGACCGGCATGACCTGCAATTTCACAGACGTCTGTGAAAAGGCCACCGCCGCGCCCGGCCGCGTAGTACCTCCCCTCGCGGTGGCAATCTTGGCGGCGTGGCTGTGAAATACCCCCGTTTGCTACCCCCGGTCGTGCCAGCGACATAAACACAGCCATGTTATTTAACCTTGGACAATGCCGAAAAGGTACCCATTTCCAGCATGAATAGTACCTTTTCTAATTCTTGCCAACGCCGCTAATACGGCTCACAATAAAAGGCAAGGGGCACGCCCCTAATCCCAAACCACATTGTGCTTGCACGGCCTCCCGTCACTTTCCCCATAGGACTCACTGTCACTATCCATCAACTTGAGTAAAGGACATTGAGCTATGGCTACAGAGCCAATTGCACATTTTTCTAATCGCGTTGCCGCTGTCTCGGCCGCGCTAAGCATGACCGGCGCCCGCCCGGCCGCCGCCGAGGCCATGGCACGAGCGGACGAAAAAATTTCCGCCCGCATGGCTGACTTTGACGACCACTACGCCAATAAGGCAAGCGACGACAAGCTACAGGCCGCGGCCGCCAAGTGGGTGAAGCTCAACAGGGCAAGTTTCAAAGACCTAGACGAGCTTATTCTTTCCCCAACCCCTGCCGAAAACACCACCGTGCCTGTGCAGTTTAAGGACGAGTGGGGCCTGCGGTGGGAACAAAAGGCAGCCTCAACCCCCGAGGCCCGCCGCCTAGCTACAGCGCGCCAGCACGTCTTGAATGGACTTATTGCAAAATATGACAAGCCTGACTATTCCACCGAGGCGCTAATTGAATCGTGCAAGCCTGACGTGCGTGCATGGTTCGACAATCTGGCAACGGAATACACCGAGGCCTTGGAAGCGCTAGACGACAACGCCCTCGACCGTGCCCGCCGCGGCAACCGCATGGACTCAATTCTTGAGTTGATTGACCCGGCCACCACGCCCGAGGCCACTATCACGGCCTACCGCCGGGCGGTGCGGGCATGGAATTTAGTGGACAACCACGGGGCACACATTCCACTAGCCCGCGCCATGGCTTTCCATGATGTAAGCGATACGCCTAACCCCGAGCGTGACGTGTTCAACCGCTTGGAAGAAATGACTAGCAACCGGGTGGCGCGCTACGCTGCCCTAATGTTCGACGCCCAAACGTGTGCACTAAGGGCGCTTGGCATGGGAGATATTGAGGCGGTGTGCAAGGGGCTTGGACATATCGCGCCGCTGGCCGACCCGCTTGGCGACGACCTGCCCGAGCTTGAACACCGCATTGACGCTATTAGGGCAGTTAACGCGTGGCTGGACTACCGCGAGCGCACTGTTGGCGACCGCTACCGTGGAAAAGGCTGGCACGAGCCGTATGAGCGCTTTGGCATGTCCACCCCCGAGGAATCACTAGCGGCGCTCAAGGAATACAACCCGACGGTGTTTGAGTACAAGGACGCCGAGGTCGACGACTATGACCTTGACGCGGTAGACGACCCCTACGAGAACTAAATGCCATGGACGGCCTCGACCAGAACGTATGGCCGTGCCACCCGCATGGCTCATGGCAGAGGGCCTTAGCTCACAAAGCTATGGGGCTGCCCGTAGACGACGAGGACGCTAAGGCCCTAGCGGCGTGGGATAAAGAGGGAAAGAACGCCCACGTTAAGCAATCGCGCATAAAACAGCACAGGCAATATATGGCACGTGTGGCAGCCGCGGCCCGTAGTCATATTGGGCCTCGAGAGGTTGTAGGGTGCCGTGAACTATCCCGCCGGGTTGCAGAGGCCCCTGACATGCCCTCCCGAGTTGAAGTGGCAGACGTGTTGAAGGCACTCAAACCGGGGCGAAGCTATGGCGGTCTTACCAAGCGCTATATAGACAACTTGAGTGGACACCCCGGCCATTTTTTCGCCCGGCATGAACGTGACTTTGACATCTTCATTGCACAGCGAAAGGCTTACCGGGCTGAAATTGGCAGGCGGGTCTGTGCCCAATACATCAACGCCGGGCAAGAAAGAGAAAGGAAACACAGCTAATGGCATACAGAGATGAACTAACCGAGATTGGCGCCCGCGTCTATGGGCGCAGCACCAACACCGAGACAGGACAACTAGGCGCCCGTATTTATGACCGCTGTGACGAAACAGAATCGGCACAACTAGGCGGCCGTGTCTATGGTCACAATGACGAATTGGACGCCCTCGGCCACCGCGTCTACAACCCCACCCACGGGGAGGTTGTAAGCTACCAACAGGACGACCCCGCCGATGAAGGGGAGTCTCGGCCATGGCGGCTAAATGAGTCACGCCCCGGCCCCGGTGCTCACTACCTCGACGAGGCGGGGCAAGAGGCCGACCTTGACGCTATCGGTGCCCGTATCGCACGCGGGGGCAGCGGCGTAGAGGGCATTAAGACCGCGGATAACCGAGACGAGAACTACGACGTCACCGGCACGCGCGGCCTGCCCGGCTTTGATTACTGATAAAATAAGGGCGTAGTTGGTTAGCCAACTATAGTGTCAAGGCCTCACCGCCCCGGTGCTTACCGTACGAGCACCAGGGCGGTGTTCTATGTCTTGGGTTAAGGGTCAAAATGTGTGTCTGGCTCGGCGTGTCGCGGGGGTTAGATTTGGCCTTTTTGAATGCCGATTGAGTGGGTGTAGTCGGTGTCGATAGCGTTGTCGTAGAGGGCTGGGCGTCCTGTTTCGTG